>NZ_AUJJ01000012.1:0-135321 GCF_000424165.1 Butyrivibrio sp. AE3006
GATAGCGTAAATCAAAATTCGGAAACAAAAGGGTGGAATACACCCGGAATCATTTAAGATCAGACTTTGTCTCCGTTATTATACAGCACTGAAGCCCCCGTTACCAGCCCCTAGCCGTTTGTTCCCTGCGGAACCTTGTGTTCCGCTTATATTCCTTGGTCTGCTTGTTGACTACTTTATCTGCCAGTAAATATCAGTCAACCCCAAAGCCGCTTTGCGGTGCGCCGTGCGCAGGGTTGACAGATATTTCCTGACAGATATTCTGTAGTCAAGCAGATCAAGGATATCTGTGCGCCTCAGCGCACTTTATTCAAGGGCAGAGGCGTCAGCCTCTGGCTTCCTTTTTAAGCAAGTTTCTGATCTATGATATCTTTAAGCCATTTCATGCTTGTTTTCTCTAAGCCCAACACATGGGTATTCAGTTTATCTGCATAATCCCATCCATTCTGACGTCTCTTTATGTCAGCTATAAGATCATCCTGTTCCTTTCTCTTTGCCTCAAGCGTCTGATGCCTTTCCTGATATCTGAGCAGATCTATGATCTTACCATCGTTTCTTGTATACGCTCTGAGCTTTGAGATGTTATCGCAGCCCAGCTCACTCCATCCCATGGGTCTGCTGCTGAGCCGGTCGCTTAAGACATGGCTTACCTGTCCCTCTGCACAGCACTTCCATGCTCCTCCTGATTCGGTAGATCGGATCTCGATTCCATCCCAGTTGTTCATGAAGTAATCCCGGCTTTCCTTTACCTCTTCGTATTTGTTGCTGCCTTTATCAGTTACCTCAAGTATTGCTCTGAACGCTTCTTTAAGCCCATTCTTGTCAGCTTCATTTATGCATTCCCACATGTATTCTTTCATTTCATCTTCGTTTCCCAGATGGCATACTGATTGGTTCAGGTACTTCATCATGTGGAACTTATCCAATACAAACCGTCCATTCAGAAGAACTTCAGCGCCTGTCCTGATCCATGATGCCCCATCTCCAGCAACATAGATTCTCTCGAGCACATCCAGATCATAGTTGGCGGATATGTAGTCCTGGACTTCCTGCCAGAACTTATAGTTGTTCTCTGATCCTTTATATACCCCACAGAAAGTATGCTTGCCTACAAGCCTGTATCGGTGGTTCTTTGAGTCTTCAGGCGCATCATCTACTACATCCTCAAACAGGACAATTATCTTATCGATTATGGTATTTATCTTATTGCCTGCACTGCTGATTTTCAGGTCACCCTTTTTATCCCAAAACTGCGCAGCAACGTGATCCTCATCTGCAACGATATGGAGATTCTTGAGTTTCTTTTTCTCGGGCAGTTCCTTTATGGGGAAATCAACTACCAGTCCATGAACGATATCCTTGACTGTCTCTTTACTTACCTGATCAGTCAGATTTACTTTCTTTCCAGCCTTGGCATAACTGCTTTCTACCGCTTCCTCGAGTATCTTGGCTGCTGCAGCCATGGTGACTTTCTGGTTGTCATCGAATCCCATGATCAGGTCTAAAAGGTAGATGTATTCTCCTCCTTGCTTTGGTACATAACCTCTTCTCTTGAAAGATATGGTACCCATAACATCAACAAGAGATCTGGGCATATCCTTCTGCTCGACATAATACTTGTTCTTTCTTACAAGGCTCTTGAATATCTCCTCATCAATCTGCTCATATATCTCACTGATAAGCCTGCATCCAAGCTTTAACACACGCTCATGAACATCGTTTGAAAGATCTGCTGCATCCTTCTCTCCATCAAGGAGACTTCTGACATTTTTCTCAATCTCCTTGATATCATTCTGAATAAACTGTAGTATACTGTTGTACATGGAAAGCACCGCCTTTTTAGATTTTTGTCGCAAACTCAATCTTAACATGAAGGCTGGTGCTTTTCCTTTTTTTATTTCTCCGAATCTATATTTACCCTAATTCCAACAATTTAATAGCATTTTCATTAGTTGTTATTATTTTCTCATATTTCCTAATCTTATTTTGTAGTTCTTCTTTTTCATTTTTTAAATTTTCAATGTCGCATTTATATTTGTGTATCAATTTCTTATGTGTTGGGACATCTTTCAATATTGATTCATCAATTTCATCTAGTAACTTTGAGCTTGCTTTACCAACTATAGAATCAATCCTACTTTTGCTAACCCAACGATAACTTTTACTTTGAACACCAGTATTAGTATAAAAACCATCTGATGTATTGGCATCAATAACGTCCGAGAATCCCCTTCCATATTTCTTACTACTACCTGGTACTACCAGGACAAATAAAGTATTCTCTGCGATAATAACTGCAGGATGCTGATATGATGGCTCACTTCCATAATTAGTAGCACCAAAATCTAGCATTACTATAGTACCTCTACCATACTTTTTAGTATTTGTAGTTGGCTTTCTTTGAATCCATTTAGTAGTATGTTCGACCCAATTGCCCATCTCGTATTCAGTAGCTTCTCTGAGCATATCATTGTAATTTAATGCAGATGATGCATAAATTGAATATAGTGTTGTATTATTTCTACCTTTATTAGTCTTTGAATTAGCACCTTTGCTTATTGCTTTTATTGTTGGAATATTTATATGAATCACTTATTTTAAAAACCTTTCAAATTTCAATAAAAATATTAGTTTATGTGATAATCACAACTATTCTTGCGTAAAAATCTTTTTTCAATTATTATATAACCATCGGTTAATATAAAATAACATAACCATTGGTTACTGTCAATAAGGAGTTTTTAAATGAATTTAAATCCGGAAAGACTTATATCAGTAAGAGAATCTATGGGAATCAACAAAACAGAAGCTGCTAAAATACTCAATATGTCTGCAATGGGATATGGACGATATGAAAGCGGTCAAAGGTCTCCTTCATATCAAACAATTTGTTTTATTGCTCAAACATTTAATGTTTCTCCTGAATATCTTTGTGGAGAAACTTCTGACGCAAAGCCGGAAACGATAATAATTGATAAAAATGAAGATGTCCAGATATTTGAATTAGTAGATTCTATGCAAAGGGATAAAGACATTGCAGACCGACTGATAGCATATTATAACAAACTAAGGTCAAATGAGTTGAAGTAATTGCGACACTGATGCACTAAATTTCTCAGTATTAAAAAGCTCCTTACTCTTCATAAATCCCACGTGGGTAATTATGAATTGCAAGGAGCTTTATTTTTTAATATCACTTTATATCCGGTACTTGTGAAACAAAAGAATTAACAATAAATTGGATCTCAGAAAGAACTTTGCCCCCACTCTTGCTTTCTTTCACCTGTACTGTGACGTTGAAGGTATTATTGGAAAATGTAATGCCTCCTTCTTGAATGTACGCTGAGTACTTACCGCCTATGTAGCTTGCAGTGCTGACAAGGTGATAAGGCGTGCCGGTAGTATCTTTAGGAGTTGCATAATATCTAAGGAACAGCTCATTATGCGCCTTCGGAGTAGACACTTCTGCCGATCCGATAGTAAAGGCATAATACCCCATATTAGAACTGGTACTGTAAAAACGTCCAGTAGCAGAATCATATTTGTACACATAACTCAGCTTTTCACGAAGCGCATAAGCTATTGATTCGCAAAGCACATCCGCTTCGCTCTTTTGAATCTGCTCATCATAATGCCTCGCCGCAAGGCTTACTGTACCTGTGAAGATAGACGTCGCGATAACCATTATCAGAGTACAGGCCAAAAGCTCTGTAAGCGAAAAGCCTTTGCGATTATTCAGTTTTCGAACTAACCTCTTAATGTATTTCATAATAGTATACTTTCCTGGTCTCTTTGCCCGATTCCTGTTGTTTGCTGTTGATATCAACTGTATAACTCTTACTGTTTGAGTCATTCTTGAAAACGACCTGTCCGCTTACACTTGCGCCATTCATTGCAAAAGAACTTATATCATCCGCCGCCTTGTTGGCCTTAGCTGAAGATACCAACGCCCCTGCAAGAACCATCATCGACATGGCCGCAATAAGCGTAGCTACAAGAGTCTCTGCCAGGGATTCGCCGTTTCGTCTTCTTATTTTTTGAAAAATAAAATTAACTGCTCGCATTGTTTATCCCTCTCTTGGTGTCTTCGCCATAAATGCTCCATCTGACTTTTGTAAGTTCCTTCGCTTTGCTTCCATCAACGTTATAAATCGTCGCTTCACCTACAAAAGAATTAAAATGCATCGCCGAAGTATAGGCCTTCTCTCCTGCCTTTCCTTTTTTGTAAGAACTGAATGTAGCATCAAAACTCTTGTCAGCATTGACTGTAAATACAATATCAACATCATATCCAACCTGCGTTGGTGAAGTCACTGTGATCTTTGTAGGCACTGTTCCGCTTGCAATCAAAATCAATGCATTATTTATAGGCTCTAATTTCGCCGATTCAGACACACCTGATATGCTCGATGTAATAGTTTCACCAACTTTCGTTAGAACTACATTCTTACCTTCAACTTCCTTTTGAAAAATTCTGGCAGCCGAAGACACAGCAAGATAAGCCTGCTCATCCTCAAGCTGAGAAGCCGAACTTTTTGTGGCAGTCAGGCTAACCGTAACAAGTGAAGCACTTATTACTACAGCCACAAGGAAAACAGCCATTGCAAAAATAATTGTGGCACCTTTATTTGATTTAAGCTTTTTAATCGCTTTCATCAATCATCGCCTCCTGCAGGTTCTGTACTATCATCAGAGCTGCTGTTCAAAATTGCTGCATCATTGGAAGGAGCATCGGGTTCGCCCTGATCATCACTACTTCCTTCATCACTACCTTCATCAGAACCGGAGCTTTCATCACTTCCGCCTTCGTCTCCGCTTCCGGAATCACTTTCATCTGTGGTCTCTCCATTTCCACCATCAGAGCTTTCACCTGAGTCAGGTCCACCTTCATCACCTGAAGGTTCACCGCTGTCTTCTGAAGATCCACCTTCTTCGCCACTTCCTGATTCATCCTGTGGCTGGTCTTCAGGCTGTTGATCATCTCCCTGGGGCTCACCTTCAGATGAACCTTCACCTTCCTGTGACTCGCCTTCAGATGATCCTTCGCCGTCCTGCGGCTGTCTTTCTCCGTTTCCATCTCCGGAGCCTTCACCTTCGCCCTGCTGTCCTTCGCCTTGCTGTTCTTCGCCTTGCTGTTCTTCGCCCTGTTCGCCTTCACCTTCGCCCTCTGTCTCTTCTCCGGTCTCCTCGGTTTCAGCGTCTTTATCCTTATCGTCTTTCTTCTTATCCTTGGCTTCTTCTGCGTCCTCTTCCTTCTTCACATACTCAACAAGGATATCTTCTGTCATAGCAACCGGCTCTTCTGCATCAGGATCATCTCTAAAGTAGCCATAATCCCCTTCTACATAGGAATATGTGCCATCTTCATTATCCTGATACTCTGCATCATCAAGTCTTGCGTATTCTTCGTCTGTGTGCTCGTCATCCCACGGTGTTCCGTTTCTTCCAACCAGGGATTCGCAGCCGGCAAACATATCATCGCCATCTTCTACATTTTCAACATCAAATCCATCACTTACATAGATGCCTCTCAGCTTCTCACATCCTGCGAACATTGAATTCATGTTGGTAACATTCTCTGTATCAAAACCTGTGATGATGATTTTTTCTGTATTTTCACAGCCACTGAACATTCCACTCATATCGGTGACATTTTCGGTGTTGAGGTCAGCCAGATCAATCTCTTCTAGACTAGTGCATCCTGCAAACATAGCGCTCATATTCTCAGCACCAGATGTGTTCGTATCCTCAAAGTTCACACTCTTAAGGTTCTCACAGCCAGCAAACATGCTTCCAAAATCGTTTGCGCCAGAAAGATTACTTTCACTAAGGTTAACACTTTCAATATTTGTCATGCCTGCAAATAACGAACTCATGGAAGATACTGAGGAGAGATTCATATCGCTCATGTTTATATCTTTAAGAGCTTCGCATCCTGCAAAAATACCACCAATTGATGAAGCATTCGACAGGTTCACTCCTCTAAGATCTATGTTCTCAAGAGCTGTACATCCCGAGAACATCGCATCTGCTGATGCTGCACCTGAAAGGTCAAGACCCTTAAGATTAACACTTGTAAGAGCCTCACACCCAGCAAACATGGAATCTGCTGACTCTGCGCCTGACAAATCCACTCCACTTAAATCTATACTTGTAAGATTCGAACATCCGCTAAATAAGCCACTTGCAGAAGTTATGCCTGACAGATTCATTCCGCTTAGACTTATACTTTCAAGTGAATCACAACCTGCAAAGAGATCATCAGCACTTGTGACCGCATCTGTATTCACTCCGCTAAGATCAAGATCTGTAAGACTTGAACATCCGCTAAACAGTGCAGAAATATCTGTAACACCTGAAGTATTCAGCTTGGCAAGTCCGCTTATATCACTAAGATGTGAACATCCCTGGAACCAGCCGTTAAGATTGGTTACTACAGCATCCCCTGCAAAACCATCGTAAATAACTACATTACTGATATTTCCTGCAATATCAGACCACGGGTGAGAGTTATCATTTTCAAGGAAGCCTTTATCAGTATCAGCCCTGTACTCATAAGCAAAATGCTCACCCTCATGTCCGCCTCTTAAGCCTCTTTCAAAATAGAGAGTAAAGAGATCATCCGATGTATCTTCGGTATCAACACCTGCTGTCTGATATGCTCTTGCCCAAAGTCTTGTCTTTGGATCAGTCATATCGCCGTTATCATCCTTACTTGCAGAGACTTCATTAACTCCGCTTTCAAGCATGATATCAAGAAGCTGCTTAAACTCCTCAGGATCTACAAACTCATAAGAGCCATCACCGTTATCCGAAAATCCCGATGATTCATTTATGAAATCATTAACCTTGTCCTGTGTATCAGCATCTGTCCCCTCCAGCATGCCGTTTACATTAAGACTAAAGCCCAGCACGTAATTACCTGCTCCGCTGTTTAACTGCTCAACAAGTGCAGCAACCTCAGGGTCAACCTCTTCAGTTACTTCCGTAGTTTCTTCTGTACTTTCAGGTGCCGCTTCCTCTGCCAGCGCAGTGATACTAAATCCCTGCATTGTCAGAAGACAAAAACCCAGGCTGAATGCAATTAAACACATCATTCTCTTTTTCATAGGCTACTCCTCTCTTGCATATAATGATCCAATTAATATATCGGTCAAATATTCAGTAAAGGACTGCTTTTCACAGTTATTTCACATTATTTTTTATATTTTTATGGCATCATCTCAATCATCGTATGATACCTTATTTGCATTTTGATATTGATTTATAATTTTGTTTATGTTATATTATTTCTCGCATCGCTCAGATGCATTGTAAGAATTCACTCTTACAAGGATTCCACTTTTTTATTTAACTAAGTGCTCCACTAATACAGTTTGCGCAATTACTGTTACTACCAATTATTAGAAAGGTTTATTTATATGTCACAAGAAATCGATTCAAAAGAATTCTATCCCATGACACGTAATGTCATGTTCCACGGTGTATTTACCCGTAATAAAGTCGCACTTGCCGGTCTTGTCCGCTCTGTGCTCCATCTGAAGGAAGAGGATGTAAACGACATCATCTTATTATCCTCTACTGAACCACCGCTTGATGCTGATGGAAAACTCTTCATTCTCGATGTAAAAGTCATATTAAAAGATAAAACCATCATCAATCTTGAAATGCAGACCGATGAAGATGAAGACTGGCCTAACAGATCACTTTCATATCTCTGCCGAAACTATGATAACCTCAACCGCGGTCAGCCTTACGACCAAGTAACACCCACAATTCACATTGGATTTTTGGGTTTTACTCTTTTCAAGAACCGAACAAAATTTTGCTCAACATATAAGCTTTGTGATATCGATGATCAGCACGTTTACAGTGACAAGTTCACTCTAAAAGTAGTACAATTAAAGCAATCAGAGAACGCTACTAAAGATGACAGAGAATTCGGTATTGATCGCTGGGCGAAGCTGTTCCTGGCTACCAGCAGAGAGGAGCTGTTTATGATAGCACAAGACGATGCATCTATGAGTGAAGCTGTTAAAACCGCCATCTTAATGAATGAAGACTGGGAACTTCGAGAGGCTATGATCAGGCGTGAGTTATATAATAAAAAGGTCAGTCGCTTAGAGAAACGTATAGAAGAACAAGATGCTGAAATTGCTTCTCTAGCTGATGAGATTACGCGTCTAAAAAATGAACTCGAAGAAGCCAAAAGGAAATAATCCTTTTTCATGTAGGGATTTCACATCTGTGAAATCCCTTTTTATTTTGTTCTCAAGGTGCAAAAATATAGTCAAACAATGTTCTTCTGTTTCTAACAGTTTTTCCAAGAGCCTCCTTCTATATCTAATTATGAATTAGCTGCTGTGTAGGCTGCTATTGCAGCTTCCGATGTCGGATAAAACGTTCCATCGTAGTAGTATACTGTCTTGCCATTAGCAAAGGTAATCTTTATAATCTGCGATTCATATCCCGAAACTGGTTCACCAGATGCATTGGCAGCGGTAAAGTATCCAGGCTCTAATGAATCTTTTCCTCTATCAATACGGGCATAAATCTTATCAACATGCGCTGAATCATATACAGTAGGATTTGCAGTATAACCACCAGCAATATTCAAGCATCCACTAAACATATCTGTACTTTCAATTACTCCGGAAATATTGAAAATCGATACAGTAACTGTCTGAAGATTACTACATCCCTTAAACATTTCTGTCATATTAGTAGCATTAGATACATCCCACCCACTGAGATCCAAAGTAGTTAATCCTATACAACCCTCAAACATATTTGCTAATGTTGTAACATTAGTAACGTCAAGTTTATCTGTTTCTATAGACGTCAAAGCTGTACAACCTTCAAATAGACGACTCATGTCTGTAACCGTTTCCGTATACAAGTAATCAATACCTTCAACACTGACCAAATTCGTTGCACCGCTAAACCATCCGGCTATAGACGTACCTGGATCTATGCTGGTAGCAAATTCAAACTTTGTAATCGATGTAAGAACATCTGACCATATAGTATTATCTATATCATAGCGTCCATCAGAACCTTTGGTCAGGTATGCTTTCTCTGTTCCTCCTTCACTTGTCTCTATCTTCAATGTTCCATCATCATAGTAATTCACATAAATACCTTTAGCAGTAAAATAGCCTGGATTCTTTTTACTATCGATTCGTACAAACGGACTATAATATCCATATTCATATCTACCTACACTATCACAAACCGTTCCTTCTCCTCCTACCAAGTGACTACAACCATTAAACATCCGTAAAGTCTGGCAATTACATATAAATGCATCTGTAGCATATATAGTCACAAGATTCGTACAACCACAGACCATTTGCTCCATCGATGTTACATTTTGTGTTTCAAACTGCGTCAGATCTAATTCTGTAATTTGTTTACAATCATTGAACATAAAACTCACGTTGGTCAGGTTCTTTGTATTTACAGAACTCAAATTCAAATTTGTCAATACACGACATCCATTAAATGCATAAGACATATTTTCACACTTTGACCAATTCCATGTAGAAATATCAATAGAACTCAAATTTGCACATCCAGAGAACATGTGATCACATGTTTTCATAGCTGAAACATCCCATCCTGTTAAGTCTATATCTGTCAACGCAGAACAATTCGCAAATGCATTTGACATATTTGAAATCAGTGATCCATCCAGCTGATTTGTATCAAAGTGTGTCATCTTAGAAAACCCGCTGAACCAATAATGCAATGATGTAATTTTATATTGCTCTCTGTTGAGGAAGTTTACTGTCTTAATCTGTGCTCTATATTCATGCCAAGGATAGTCTTCCGCAGTTGCATAACCTCCTATATTAACTCTAGAAATATCTTTAATTAGCTTTCCTGCAGAAACAAGTTCATCTCTTTTTGAATTATAATCATTACTGTTACCAGAATAGAAATACATAGCGATCTCACCAGAACCTATGTCTTCTAACAAGACACTACCTGTCTTAGATACATCGGTAAAGTAGCCTGGTTCTCCAGTCTGAGCTTTATCCACTCTTACATAAGGAGCAAATGATGAAACATATCCACCATGGCAGTGTGTTCCTTCACCTCCAACCAATCTTTTACAATTATAGAATGACAAATATGTCGACGTAGTGTCAGAAACGTTAAGGTTATCAGTAGCATAGATAGTTGTCAATGAACTGTCATTAAAGAACATTTGCTTCATAGACTTTACATTTGCCACATTAAACGAACTAAGATCTACAACTTTTAACTTTGTACAGTTACTAAACATATCATCCAAAGTTGTCACTCTTGTTGTGTCCCAATTAAGTACGTTGAGCTCAGTCAAAGAAGAGCAACCATTAAACATTCCTGTCATTTTCTCAACTCTGGATACATCCCATCCGCTCAAGTCGAGATTATTAAGTTTTTTACATCCTAAAAACACATATTCCAGATTAGTTAATGGATAGTCATCCAACTGACTCGAATCAAAGCTTTCCATCGAAGTGAAATTTGAAAACCAATATCTTAAAGATGAAATCTTATATAAATCAGTATCATAGAACTTTACTGCATTGATTCTGCCACGTTCCTCATGCCAAGGGAAATCATCTTCATAGTTATATCCACCAAGATTAAATCTTTTAATATCCTTAACCAGTGTTCCCGTATCATTCAGATTTGCTTTCTTACTCTGATACTGCGTACTATTTCCAAAATAAACATGCATTGTTATATGGTCAGACCCTGTATCTTCCATAAGAACGCTTCCAGTTTTATCTATATCAGTAAAGTAACCTGGATCCCCACTTTGCGCCCTATCTATTTTTACATATTTATTAAAGTTTCCCGCGTAAGGCCCACCACAAATTGTCCCTTCTCCTCCGACTAGCTTCTTACAATTATAATAAGCTAAATATGTAGAAGTTGATGAGCCGGCAATAAACTTATCTTTAGCATAAATAGTAGTAAGGTTCGAGCAATTTTGGAACATATAACTCATATCTTTTACATTTGCAGTGTCAAAGCCACTACCATCCAGCTCTACTATACTTGAACACGCTTGGAACATGTATGACATGTTGGTAACTTTAGTTGTATTTAAAAGATCTATGCCCTCAAACGTCTTCAGACTTGTAAAGCTGTCAAACCAATAACTTGTACTTACAGGTCTTGCAGTAGTACAGAATTTCTCATGAAAAATCACTTTCTTAATCTTTGAAATGTCTGAACTGCTCCAGTTGTCAGTATTACTTCTCCACGGTACAGATGTTCCTACAGCAAATCCATTATCAATATCCCCACGCCATTCATCGATAAAAGTTTCACCACTATGATCAATATAGTAATTCTGTGGACCGCGTTCAAAATACATATTATAACCGCCATTACCATTACTATAAATGCGTGCCCAAAGAGAGCTATAATCTTTATTTGTAAAATATCCCTCATCCGTACTTGTTTGTGGATTACCATTTCTACCATCAATCCAAGCATACATTTTATTAACATTTGTGTTTCCTGCACTCTTATCAGCCCAAGCAGTTCCACAACCTCCGACAAGCTTAGGACAATTCAAAAACATTCCATCTGAACTATTTGTCTTCGTTGTAACAAAATCTTCAGATGCATATATAGTAGTAAGATTAGTACAACCCTCAAAAAGAACGTTCGACTGAATCAAGCTCTTTGTATTCCAACCGCTAAGATCAAGTGTAGTCAATGATGAACAATTCTTAAATGCACCATTCATGTATTGAACATCACTTACATCCAGTTTGGAAATATTCTCTATTTCGGCAAGCTTAGTCATACCGATAAAGTAATTTCTAAGTGAGACTGTGTGTGCATATTTGCAATAATCATCCCTAAAGATTACTTTTTTAATCTTATCTTTATCATTGAAATAATCCCACTTATCCTTTGTTTTCAAATACCATGGAGCCGCATCTGATGAATTAACCTCACTGGCAACTTTAATCAAGAAACCGCCTACGCTATCGCCACGCCATTCTGCTTTTAACGTTCCTCCACCTTGATGATGTGTCTCATCGCCTCGCTCAAAGTACATGTACCAGTTTCCACTACCCATATCATAAATGCGGCAATAAAGACCGGAGATACTCTTATCTGTAAAGTATCCCTCATCCGTTCCTGTGGCAGGATTCAACTCATCTTCTCTACCATCGATCCATGCATAAGTCTTGTCTGTCTTTGCTGTTCCACTCTTATCAGCCCATTTAGTACCGCAGCCGCCGACAAGGACACTGCAGCCCTCAAACATTCCATCATGACTACTTGCATTTGTTGTTACAAAATCCGTAGATGCATAAATAGTCTCAAGTTTTGAGCATCCAACAAACATTTTCGAAAAATCGGTGACATTCGGGGTATTAAATGATCTCAAATCAAGACTAGTAATAACCTTTTGATTCTCGAACATCCAGCTCATATCAACAACATTTGTAGTTACAAAATTCTCACCAAAAATAATTTCTTCAGTACTCCTCGAATCAGGACCTGCAAACATTGACCTTGTATTAACAAGTTTTTCTGTTGTTACCCATTTTGATATGTCATATTTAACATATTTAGTACAAGAATAAAAAGTCTGTCTAAATGAAGTAACTTCACGTACATCAAAATCATTTAATCCTGTTATCGAAGTCAGATTAGAGCAGTAATTAAACATATGACTCATATCTGTAACTTTTGATGTCACAAATTTACTCAAATCAATTGTTGTTATTCCATTCTGACGCTGGAACATACCATTCATCAAAATTACATTTGAGGTATCAAAAAGGCCTTTTCCGCCTTCACCATTACCAAA
Source organism: Butyrivibrio sp. AE3006 (assembly GCF_000424165.1). Lineage (NCBI taxonomy): Bacteria > Bacillati > Bacillota > Clostridia > Lachnospirales > Lachnospiraceae > Butyrivibrio > Butyrivibrio sp. AE3006. Next base: position 12,836 of record NZ_AUJJ01000012.1, read on the forward strand.
TGTAATGTTAGAAGCTACCGCTCTTCTCCATCCTGAATTTCCATCTTTAATTACAGGTTCACCATCGGCACAGCCAAACATATAGCTGGTGTCAAGTAGCATACTTACACCACTTTCATTTCTTGTATTCCATCCGGTTAGATCATATGAAGGCATAGCATAACAATTGAAAAACGTCATTCTCATACTTGCTACATTACTAACATCCAAATTGTTAATGTTATTAAATGCAGTAACCGCATAGAAATTCTTAAACCAATTCCTCATCGAAAGAGGTTTTGCCATAGATTTAGCAGGTGTAACTTTTGTATCCTTACAGAAATCCTCATCAAAAGTAACCGAAGTGATGCTCTGTACTGTACTAGCTGTCCATCCGGATACATTGCCTGTGCCATCATACTGCCAGGGCGCAATTAACTTAGCCTTCGCAAGTTTTGTCGCATCACTCTGATCGGTATCAGTGGGTAAAACATCACTCTGTCTTAAAAATCCGCTATCAACAGAAGGTGTTGCTCCTGCCGCAACAACACTTCCATCATCGGCAAGCCACTCGCCAACGGTTGTAAGAGTTATTGCACTATTAGTAGGAAGTGCTGATTTTCTACCTCCCTTTTCAAAGAACATTACATATTTGTTATCAGAAGTCTTGTATACTCTTGCATACAAACGATTTCCGGGTCTTTCAAGCCAGTCACCATAATGTGGAAGTGTAGTGGTCAGCATTTCAGGTAACTTTGCTGTGAGTAAATTATCAGAAATACACGTCGGCGCAAGTCTTGAAGGAGTCTTATCAGTTAATTCTCCATTTTTACCAGCTATCTCCTCAAGGGATGCGTAAGATGATTTATTCGAGATCTGGCTTGTCTGATTCTTTATATAATCACCATCGCCACCATAGGTATAAAAGGTTTTATCATCAACAGTACTACCATCAGCGGCTATAAGACATATATATTCCTTCAAAGAGGAATTCGAATTTATGGGCTTAGCGTCGCTTGGATATGAGGACACATATCCATCACTAAACGTAAGATTTGTAGTATTGAACTTATTAGTATCCCAGATATTGTCATAGTTCATAAGGCTATAGCAACCTGTGACTGTAGCCTGATTAAGACAAATTCCAGCAACTTTCACCGCTCTCGTGCAATTAATAAAACCTGCAGCATATGAATTATCAAAAGTTGATGCAGGATGACAGAATGCAGCCAGACCAGCAACGTACTGACCGTTAATATAGCAATCTGCATAAGAATTCTTTACAGAGAGCTTATGGACATCATTAGCAGAATTAGTTCCACTTCCTACCAGACCACATGCAGTACCATCGTTACCATCTGAATAAATAGTTGTTGCTGCATAACAGTTTTCTATAGACATAAGATTATCTGCTTCACTTACGCCTATCAGTCCTCCACTACAGGTATCATAAATATTTGAAGAAACTCCACCATGTAACCAAATCCAGCTCATGTTCAAAGATGCATTAGCATAGGATGAAGATGAGCTTCCTACAGCATTACTATTTATGTATTTCTTAGCCAGACTTAAATTTGATTTATCAAAAATGCCATTATTTCCAATTCCAGCATCCTTATATCTTGCAAGAGAATCAGGGCTGTTATATGCGCCTGAATTCTCTATAGTCCCATCCTTACATATGCATCTTCCAACAAAACAGCCTGCATATCTTTGACCACTTTGAGAATATAAAGATATCCTTAAGCCATCAGTATAGCAATCCGTGATACTTAATTTATTTAATGAGGTATAGCCAACAAGCCCTCCACTTACTGTTCCGCCTCTGATATTTCCTACAGCTGTTTGAGAAACTCTACATTTAGCAAAAGAGCCTTCATTTACGTTATTATTGATAACATAACCATTAGTATCACTGGCAAGTCCAATCATGCCACCTGTATAACAGCCGTTTTCTATTCCCAAAATTATACTTCTTGAAACAAAGCATTCATTAAGCGTTGCACTTTTCCTTGCATGACCTATAATGCCACCCAGAAAGCCTTTATCCTCTGCAGAACTATTTACTTGTCCCATTAAAAGGATTGACTTTTCCACCTGACAGTCGACAATCTCTATATCACTATAAACTTTTCCGATAATCGATCCTACAGCAGTTGAAGTTTCGCCTGAAGGAATACTGCCCGCTCCCCTTGTATAATCAACTGTTAACCCATAGCAAAGTACATTATTTATGCTACTACCATAATATTTTCCAAAAATTCCAGCATTTATCTTTCTGTTTTTTTCTGTATTAGAATCAGCCTTTTCGCACACAGCTCGCAATGTACCATAGTCCACCTTAATATTCCTAATTCCTTGTATGGTGGATGTACTGCTTATAAGTTTAGTCCCATCTGCTGCACTACCAGCAAAAACAACACCACCATCAAATGAAACAATACGTGAATTTATAACAGGAGAATATGTAAAAGAACTACCATATAATCTTGCCCAGTCCTCATTGTAAGTTCTGTTCATGGCAGCTGCCTTTAGAACACCGGACATTCCTCTTAGTGCTGCCTGTTCATCGGACAGCCCTGATATAGTGGCAGCATCTGCAACAGTTTGAGCATAATTATAGTCAATAGTCTTTGTCTGTACTACATTAAGAGTTTTATCCGTTGCTTTATCAGACATTCCGGAAATTGCTGCATCAAGATTTTGCAGATGGCGGCCATAGGCAATCTTTATCTGGTCCGTACCTGCATTAACGATTTCTCTGCTTTCAAAAAGGGAATTGGTTTGGGCAGATTTAACCCATCCATTATTATCATCTTCGAAAAATACTGCTTCATTTTCAGCATCGCCGCCGGTAATATTTGCACTATTAGTAAGCGAAGCCTCGACACCAACGCAAGTCGCTGATATTTCTATAAGGATATCTTCACCGGGAATTATTCCGCTTTCGCTTGATTTTACTACGTTCTTAAACTGCTTATTATTTGCACTTAGATTATCAAGAACTACATAGTCTCTGTAAATGCCTGGTACCTGTTCATTTAAACCTGCAATAAAACAGTTCTTTTGAACTCCTTGATATGTAAATTTACTTAATTTACTTGGAGTTGCGCTTAATTCCGTGACATCAGTGGTGCCATTTTTTAATTTACCAGGATTTGCAATAGTAATTGACGCACCAGAAGTAAGCCCAGTGATGCTGAGCTTATAATTAACATTTTTGGGATTTAAATAACTTCCATTGTAAAAACCTGGATTATTCTTGTAATCAGGAATCTGAATGTAGACGCCTACTCCGAGTTCTTCCTTGTTTTCAACCTTCAGAGCAGCATACATTTTATCAGAACTAAGACCGGCCGTATACGGAAGTTCATCCATATCACCGCCGTTATAATAACCTACTTTTCCTTCTTTACTTTGCCATACTGTAGAATAATTGCTAACATCATACTCTTCGAAAGCACCAGCATATGAATTATCTGCTGTTGTACAGTATACATAGTCTATATGACAATTATCGTTCTTGGTTTCATATGCTATAAACCATTTTGCAGAGCTGACCTCTGCACTTATTGTATCAGCAGGTAGTATCAAATCTTTTAAAGGATCGTCCGGCGCATCAGTTACATGATCGTTCGTTTCAAGACTTACACCGTCGACCCAATAAGCTTTTTGAATATTTCTTTCCGCAACAAGGAAGATGGTTTCCGCCATCTTATCCAGAGATTTTTGCCTGGTGCTCTTTATCATCCTGTTTGCCGAAATTGCCGCAACAGCACCAAGGATCGCTATAATTGCTATAGCAATCAATACTTCTGCAAGAGTGTATCCCTTTTTGTTGTTTGATCGAAATATTCTATTTTTCATAACGCCCCTCAATTCTTTTTCTGGCTGTTAGCCTTTTTTCACTCCCCTGTATTTACAGGCTCTGCAGTTTTATCTTCAGGAAGATCTGAATCTGCTTTTCCTCCATACATTGTCTCGTAGAAAGTAGCTACACAGCTCACATCTACTTCACCTTCGAATAAATCCGCATCGCTTTCTACAGGTCGTATTATTAAATCTCCGATAAGACATCTGATTTCGCTGTTTTCCAGAGCCTCTAATATCTTCTCTGCTTCGTCATAGTTTTTCGCTGTGAAATTCAGAGAGAAGTTCCTTCTTATCTGATTTCCTTCCTTTGTTACATCTGTAAAGCTGACAATGTAATCAAGGGTCTGATTAGATAAAATCCCATGAAGAAAATCAAGCTCCTGCTTGGATGAATTGTAGCTTGGCATAAGTGAAGGCTTTTTACCGCTCTTTTCAATCTCTGCCATCTCATCCTTCATTCCTGATATTTTCTGCGCCTTGGCATTGATAATCGCCAGATCCTCTTCCAAGGTTGCAGCTCTTTTATCAGCTATATCGATACCATCTGATACCGGCTGGTGTACAAAAAGGAAATAAGCTGCTCCAATGATGATCAGAATCAGAATTACAAATAATGTTTTTTCTCTGGCTGTAAACCCTTTGGTTATCTTCATTTTCCCCTGCCTCTTTCTTTTCCCTTTGCTAGTGGATTCTTAAGTAGTTGTCATTCATCTTCTTTTGATGCATTATTTGAATCAAGATAAATCTTCAGCTGTGCTTCAACTATGATGTCTCCAGGAACTTCTGTTATTACTTCATGAGCATTCTCATCTAACGTAACTTTCTGCATTCCTTCTGATTCAAGCTTTCTGGCATTATCGACTCGAACACTTTCAACTATCTTCTGACCATCCAGTGATTCGCTAAGTTCGCTTACACTCTGAAGCGTATCTGTGGTTATATCTACAGTAAGGACATTTTCTGTCAGGAAAATCTGCTTAACAATAGCCTTGCTGCTATTGATGAACTTCACAAGCTCTGTGACTTCCTTCCTGCTTATCCTGTCCTTTTCCTCATCTGTCATGTCTGTCCAGGTGTAATGATAGAATTCCTCGGCAAGCTCATCTCCTGAGTTTATGAACTGATTTCCTAGTTCAATCTGAGTCTCAAGGTCTTCAACATTTTTCTGAGCCCTGGCGAGACTACTGAACCTGTCTATCACAAGGAATTTTGCTGCCAGTAAAATAACGAGGATCACTGCTGCTATAGCGCAGAGTACTGCGCCGATGTTGCTCTTTTTCTTTTCCTTCTGCTTTCCGAAATTGATGTCATAATCAATACCTGAGCCGGATAAGTCTTTCTTGTCATCCAGGGACAGCAGGGAGCCGACTGATATGCCAGTAATGTTAAGGTCGCCATCATGGTCGTACTCGGGAAATGACTCTGCCATGGTCTTTACATTCATGTTGAGTCTTTCTTTTAAAAGAGCGATCAGCGGCTCTATAAGTGCGCCTGCTCCGTAAACGACAACGTCTCCGAGTCTTGATGTCATATCTGACATTTCATAAAAGTTAAAGCCCTTAAGTACCTCAAGCGAGACATCCTTATACGCATTTATTACGTTCTCATTCCTGTCGCATTCCTGGAACCTTGTCCTGAGGTAGGTCTTTGCAAGCTCCATATCCACGTTCATGCTGTCTGCGATGGCCCTGATGATGTACTTTTCACCGATATCTATGACATGTGAGAGCTTGTATTTTCCATTCTTATAGATCTGCATCCTGATGGTGTTGTTTCCGATATCAAGGAAGCACCTTTCCTTTTTGCGCTCTTCTTCGTCATAGAGTTTTATCAGGTCCTCGATGACATACAGCTCGGGAACGGTCTTTATCAGCTTAAGTCCTGCTACTGACAGGATGTCTGCCAGGGTGTTGTAGTACTCTAAGGGGATCGCCACTGCAAGAAGGTCCATGGTGGTATCATTCCCCTGATCATCAGTGTTGATGTTCCTTACTGTGTAATCATAGAGATAGTCCTTAAGCTCACCCTTTATATAGTCCCTGAATTCATAGGGAAGGTTGACCTTTAGCTGCTCGTCGTTCATCTTTGGCATGTTGATCTCGCGTACAAGGACCTTCTCACTACCGATAATGAAGACTGCCTTCTTGGCCTTCATCCCGTTTTCTTTCATGGTGTCTTTGATGAACTGCGCAAACAGATTTTTGGAAATGATCTCACTGCTCTGCGCGACATTTTCGGGTATATCAACCCAGGCTGTAGATAAATTTTTGCCTTTGAACATGGCAAGTGTTAATCTTCCATGAGCCACATATACGCCAACTACGCCATCTTGTTTAGCCATCGTTCTCTCCCCTCTATGTGAGTAGATGTAAATACCGTTTTACTACTTTTCTTAAAAAACATCAGTTTATCATCTTGAAAACTCATTACTTACATATAGTTGTACATACTGAACATTGCCATGTAGATCGAGATGACTATGAAGCCTGCAAATACAGCAAGGAAGACAAGAACTGCGGGTTCAAGCATTGCGATTGCTGATGCTACGGCCTGCTCAAGCTCGTTATCATAATATTTTGCAACTGTATCCAATGTAGCCTTCATCTCACCTGTCTCTTCGCCGACACCTACCATATCGGTGAGGATATCAGGGAAACAGTCAGCTTCTCTCATGGAATCAACAATGGTTCGACCTTCTTCTATTCTGGTGACCATGTTGTGTGTCTGCTCTGCGATAAGAGCATTTGGCATGACCTTGGATGTGATCTCTACAGCCTTGGTCATCGGAAGTCCTGCCTGGATCATGGTAGCCATGGTGTTGGCAAAAAGGCTTGCTGAGTTAAGTTCAGCTATGTTTCCAAGAACCGGAAGTGCTAACTGAGCTTTTGCAACGTTGATCGCACCCTTTGGAGTTTTCTTATACATGGTAAATGCGATGAACAGTGCAATTGCTATTATGATGAAATATACGAAGGTTTTTCTTACAAAGTCTGACATCGCTATCAGCATCTGTGTCATGATGGGGAGTTCTCCTCCCATGTCAGCAAACATAGCAGTAAAGGTGGGAACGACTTTTACCATCAGGACGATCACTACCACGATAGCGATCACAAATACAAACGCGGGATATGTAAGGGCGCCTCTTACCTTGGCTCCCATCTTGGTCTGTTTGTCAAAGTGCTTATATACTGACTCAAAGGCCCCTGCGAGGTCTCCTGCCTCTTCACCGGCCTTGATAGTCTCACAGAAAGTCGGAGGAAGTAATCTTCCGCCATGATCCTCAAAGGATGCTGAAATGGTACGGCCTGCTTCAACATCTTCTGCCACGGATACAAGTAGCTTTTTGAGGAACTTGTCAGTGGTCTTGTCCTCGATAAGCTTTACTGCCCTTGCGATCGGGATACCCGCAGAAAGAATAGTTGAAAACTGGCTGCACATCAGTGTAAACGCCTTGGAATTGAGCTTTTTGCCTCCAAGATCCGCAACAAGGAATTTTGGAAGTGTGATCCCGACGCCATTTTTTACTTCCTTTATGGAAATGACCGCGTTATATTGATTTCTTATCTTGGCTGTGGCCTCAAGCTCATCGATGGCTTCGATAAGTCCTGATACTTCTCGCCCTCCTGATGCTAATGCCGTGTATTTGTAACTGTTCATAGTTCCCCCTTTTTCGCGTCATAATCCACGGAAAGTTACATCATGTTTCTGTTCACAAAATCCTTATTGACTGCGTAATGCAGTGCATTTTCTCTTGTTATCTGTCCTTTTTTCACCAGCATGATAAGTGCCTGGTCCATGGTCTGTCCGCCTATCTCGGCACTTGTTGCCACTGCATTTGCTATCTGCGGAGTATTACCTGTTCTGATGAGATTTCTGATAGCATCGGTAACTATCATGTACTCTGCTGCAAGAGCTCTTCCGCCGCCTTTTTTCTGTACAAGTTGCTGTGTAAGAACAGCCTGAAGAACCATTGAGAGCTGAAGTCTTATCTGCTGCTGCGCTGCCTCAGGGAAAACCTGAACCATACGGTCGATGGAATCTGCTGCGCTTCCTGTGTGCAGTGTTCCGAAAACAAGGTGTCCTGTCTCAGCTGCAGTGATAGCTGTCTCTATGGTGTCTCTGTCACGCATCTCACCGATAAGGATTACGTTGGGATCCTCACGGAGGGATGCCCTAAGTCCCATTGCAAAACTCTGGGTATCTTTGCCAACTTCACGCTGGTTGATAGCACATTTATCCGGTGTGTACATGTACTCAACCGGGTCTTCCAATGTCACGATGTGACGCTTATAGTTGTGGTTTATGTTGTCCATGATGGCAGCAAGGGATGTTGATTTACCTGATCCTGTCTCACCTGTTACAAGGACGATACCTTTATGGAGCTTTGGCAGTTCCATAACCGCCATGGGAAGTCCCAGATCTTCAAGTCTCGGTATATGCTCTGAGAGAATACGAAGCGCAAGGCTCGGTACTCCCTGCTGTTTAAAGAGATGGATACGGCAGCGGTTTCCTGCAAAGCTGTCAGCTGCATCAAGTTCGCCTGTTGTGAGAAGCTCGTTGTAAGCTTCATCTGTCTTTGCCAGTTCTTTTGCAAGGGCAAAGCATTCTTCCCTAGTTACAGGCGTTTCGTCCATGTTTTCAAGGTCGCCGCTTTTTCTGTACTTGGGCGGTAGATTGCAGATAACATGTATATCTGATGCGCCGTCTTCTTTTGCTTTTGTAACCAGCTGCTCTATAGTCATCATGGTTTGGTACCTCGTATAAATGATAATTAGTCGCTTTCGTTGGTGATTCGCATTACTTCGTAAACTGTTGTTACGCCTTCGAGAACCAGCATAGTTGCAGCTTCCTTCAGGGATACGAAACCACTTCCTTCCTTGTGAAGCTCTGCTTCGATTGCACCGCGGCCTGCTTTTTTATAGATCAGGTTTCTGATCTCGGGAGTGATCATCATAATCTCAAATACTGCGATTCGTCCCTGATAACCTGTGTTAAAGCAGTGCTGGCATCCTTTACCATGTTTAAATTTGGTTCCCGGCTGGATCTTAATGCCAAGCTTAGTGATTTCTTCTTCCGTAGGATCGTATTTCTCTGCACAGTAGGGGCAGATACGTCTTACAAGTCTCTGAGAAATTACTCCCCTGAGCGTTGCTGATACGAGGTACGGCTCAACGCCGATATCCTCAAGTCTGTCTATGGCTCCGACCGCATCATTTGTATGGATGGTACTCATTACGAAACGTCCGGTAAGAGCTGCTCTCATAGCAATCTCTGCCGTCTCGCCGTCACGGATCTCACCGATTGATACGATATCGGGATCCTGTCTGAGGATCGCTCTAAGACCTGATGCAAAGGTCATGTTAGTCTTGGGATTTATCTGAACCTGGTTAAGTCCGTCCAGGTTGTACTCGATAGGGTCTTCCAAAGTAACAAGGTTTACATCCCTTGTGTTCAGCTCATTCAGCATTGCGTACATGGTTGTTGTTTTACCTGAACCTGTAGGTCCAACAAGGAGCATTACGCCGTTGCGGTAGTGGATGAGCTTTTCATATTTTTCCATGTCATCGGGACGAAGTCCCAGCATTTCTTTATCGATGTTGGTGTTGGATTTATCAAGGAGTCTGAGAACTACCTTCTCGCCCCATGCGATGGGAAGCGTGGATACACGCATGTCTATGCTTTTTCCTGCAACGCTTACAGAAAAACGTCCATCCTGAGGAATACGTCTCTCGGCAACGTCCATGCCGGACATGGTCTTGATACGTGCAATAACTGCAGGAGAAATGTCCTTTGGAACCTTCAGGATGTCTCGCATGATCCCATCAATTCTCATACGTACGTCCATGTCGTTTTCCCTGGGCTCTACGTGGATATCTGATGCACGCTCCTGAGCTGCTCTTTCGATTATTGAATTAACAAGTCTGATCGTAGGCGCAGAATCAGCGTCGCCTTCAAAAGAATTTGATGAAATGACAAAGTCGAAGTTCGCATTTGGGCCATCATCGTAGTCCGTGCCTCTGTTGAATTCTTTTTTATAATCAGCAATAGCCTGCTTGGCACCTTCGTTACCATACAGGGTATTTATCGCTCTCTCAACTGCGACCTGGGTAGAGATCATGGGTACGATCTTAAGGTTCGTGACTTTTCGCACCTCATCCAGAGCATAGTAATTAAGAGGATCATCCATGGCTACATAAAGCGTATCCCCCTGCTTCTGGATTGGAACCAGATGGTTCTGTCTGGCTGTGTTTTTCTGAACAAGCTCCGCCATTTCAGGCGCGATAGACACTCTGGCAAGATCGACATAGTCAACCTCCAGCTGAAAAGCCAGTGTCTTGGCCATGTTCTCAGGAGTCACGATTTTATTACTTATAAGAACTTCACCAAGTTTTTCCCTAGTCTGCTTCTGCTTGTCGAGTGCGAATTCAAGCTCTTTCTGAGTAATAAGCCCTCTCTCAATAAGAAGATCACCGATACGTTTCTTTGCCATAACTTCCCCCTCATCGTAAGTAATGTGCAATGTTTATATTCTTAGAAATCATTTGAAAACTGAATAAAACACGCCTGATGATGACAAAATCTCCAGTATGTTTTATTCAATTTTCAACGTACGGTTTATGATATTTTTCTTTTCTGAATAAATGGATATGCATAGCAGCTACATCCTCATAAAATGTAACTGCTATGCTTTTGTTTTTTATCCATTAACTATGGGGATATCCACTGCGATGAGATATTCCCATCCTTGTCTACTGTTATCAAAAGATACATGCCTTGATGTTCTTTTGATGAACCGTATGGCTTTACTGACATTCTTGCGGTTCTTTTGTCCACAAATTGTTTCGTTTCCGTGTCAAAGACCGCTGTGAATGGCTTGTAGTTTTTCTGGTACTCGATACTGGCCTGATGCTCTGCGTAAATCTCCTGCTGTGTATCAAAGTCATAAAGCTTACTGTTTAAGTTATCTGATATCAGCATCACAATAATAAGTGCAAATACACCGAAAGTCAGAAGAATTATAATGAACGTAATTCCTGATATGTTACGCGCATTCATTCACTAAATCGTTCCTTTAATACTACTTGTAGCCTTATCCGTTTACGAATAAACTATATTTTATTTACGAGCCCAAAGACCGATGTAAATAAATATATAAATTTACTTATAGTATTTAATACTTAAACTACCATCACTAGCAATAGTAACATCTGCTTTTCCACCCTCATTGGGGATAGTACCGGATGCTACAGTAATTGGATTTCCTTTACTATCATTAAATGCTGGTGCTGTTTCCCATCCATTCTTTTTTTGAGTCAATGTAACAGTTGCTGTATATCCAGTAGCATCAGGCGTATCAGCAGACAAATACTGTAATGTTACGTCAGAAATAGCATTTCTAATATTTGCTGCATCAGTTGCCTCTCTTGCTTTCTCTAACTGGTTATTGAATATCGGAATACTAATAGCAACAAGAACTGCAATGATAGCAACAACGATCAACAACTCCGCAAGAGTAAAGCCTTCTCTCTTATTAAGTCTCTTAAGCATTTTTTTCATAACTTTCTTTCTCCTTTTCCTCATAAAAAAGTTTTTGGTTTCTAGATGCTTATTTATCCCAACGCTTCACAAGCGTAGTGATTCGATAGTTGATGAAGATATTCAGGAAACTTTTTTCTTTTCTTTTTCCTGCTTTTTCTTCTTTAACTGGAGTTTGATGACCCAGACCATGCCGATTTGATTTAGCTTTTGGACTTCCGCAGCTTTTATAGTGGGCTTTCCTTTTCTATGAGAAAATTTCCCTCGCTGTTCAGATATCCACTGTCCAAGCCTGTAACCTTCGTCTGTTACGTAGTCTGTAGGGATCATCAAGTCGCCATGTTTTTCATAGTAAGCTTTGGCATCCTCATACCATTCATCCCAATCTCTTTGGAAGGAAAGTGCCCATTCCATACCAAGATTTTCAAGTTCCTGTATCTGGGTATCTGTAAGTTCACCCCGCCAGTAGAGTCTTCTTTTCTCTACAATCCAATTTCCAAGGTGATATATTCCCTGCCTGTAATCTCTTGGAACCAAAAGATTACCATTTTCTTCTTTATATATAGCGAGCTGCTCTAGCCACTCGTCCCACTCGAATCGATATTCAAGGCGCCAGGTCATTCCTATTTTTTCCAGGAGCTTTATCTCCGTATCTGAAATGGTGCCTTTTACGTGAGGCGAATTGTTGTATTTCGCTCTCTGCCTACTGATCCATTTTCCAAGCTTATGACCTTCGGGTGTCGTATAGTTTGCCGGAACTATGAGATCCCCGTTCGCCTCGTAATACTCCCTGGCAAGTGCATACCATTCATCCCAATCAAGCCTTTTCCCCTTAGTGGATTTTGATACTCTGTCCACTGCCCCCTCCATCTTTTTGCAAGTAGCAACGGAATATAAATTCTGTTGCTATTTGCAAATAAATAAAAGGAAAATGCATAAAGATCCTGATAAAACGCAAAAAGTACACCAAAAGTATTGTCTGAAAAAAAGAAAAAACAAAAGAAATTTTCAAAAAAATCCAGAAACACCGACAAAAATACAAAAAAAAAACAGAATAAAAGTAGGAAACAGAAAAACAAAATAAAGAAAAAACACCTACAAATAACGAAAAACAACAACAGAATTTATATTCTGTTGCTAATTTTTTTCCTGAATTTACTTCGCTATATTTTCAAATCTTCTTATTTAGACCGCAAAAAAGCTCCCCGGATTTCCGGGGAGCCTAACAAAATAATAATCAGCTTAGAACCTTTTCTTTCATCAACTCATTATATATAGACTCTATGTCATAGTCGGGAGCGTATTTTTCTGCAATAGCGCAGATTCTTGAGACATACTCCTCGTCTTCTTCAACCTCAGAAGCGATTTTGTCGACAGATTTTCCTTTTTGTAGTTTCTTGCATATCAAATCGATTTTTCCAATAATAACTCCTCTTGCTTCTCCTCTTGCTTCTCCTCTTGCTTCTCCCCTTGCTTCTCCTATCGCTAGAGCTTCTTCTCTTATTCCCTCACCCAGATTGCACATGGTGTTTACCTCCTCTTTCATCGATTTTGTCATAGGTATGTTAAAATTTCTTTCCAATATCTCTTTCTTTTTCTGCGGCTCAGTATTTGACGATAGCAAAACATCAAGAAGTTTCAGAATTGGAACATCTCCCGCTTCTTCAGCTGATCCGAGTTTTAAAAACAAAACTGTCATCAGATCGTAGTCCTTTTCTTCTTCAAATGCATTTCCGATGACATTTTCCTCAACCGTTCTATACCGTGTAATAGTATTCTTATATTCGTCATCAACATTCATTTGAATCCATATAGAATAAACCTTACGAATTTTCTCATAATGACTTTTAATGAAGACCGTGTTCTTCTGTGCGCTTATCATACGGCTTACATAATATAAAGCTCTCTTGATAAGAGGATATGGTGGATCATCGTCCTTTTGCGCCTCGACATTCAAAATGAGATGAACCGATTCCTTTGAGTCCGGTACAACTGCTGAGAATTTTATATCGTAATAGACTTTTCCCTCTTTTATCGAATTATCTTCTGTATTTTGTCCTTCGATTCTGCCATCCGGCAACTCCTCAAGATATTGAAGCTCATCCTTATCAAGCTGATCCTGATCAACCGCGATCTTTGATACCTGCGGTTCTCCTTCAATACAATCATTTGCTATTTGAGATATAGAAAACTGCGCAAATTCAGGAACGCATTCTTTCATGATCCAAGCAAGAACCATTTTGTTTGACAATAATCTTTTCACACATTCATCATACTGCGCTTCCTTATTCGTAATATCTATAGTACCTGATATATCTGTCTGCTCAATCATTTATTTTCCTTTCTTCATAATACGGCAAAAAAGTGCCACTTTCAACAGACATACAACCTTTGTATGGCCGCCATTATGCATAGTTTTGATATTCTGTATTTAAAGATTCCCTTTATTGAATATTTCAAATGATACTGGGTATTCTTTGGTGAAATAACCGAAAATCTTATATACTACTAAATCACGTGATCACGCAAAAAAGATAATACCACAAAACCGCCATTGGTTTATTAAGAAACACATACGAAATGTCTTAAGAAATGATTAATATAACTTAGGCCCGGCGGTTAGATAACCGCCAGGCCAAGAGCTTCGATTTTGTCGCGTTCTTCTGCGCCGCGGCGCATAGTATAAATTCTTGTAGTATTGACGCTGCTGTGACCTAAGATATCAGCTAAATGAATGACATCACTATATGCATCATAGTAGGTTCTTGCGAAAAAATGTCTGAAGTTATGCGGATATATTTTGTTTTGGTCGATACCTGCCTTTATAGCGATTTCCTTGAGTTTGCGCCAGATATAGCTTCGGTGAAGCGGTCTGCCATTTCTTGAAATAAATATACTTCCTTCGATAATCTCGTTTTGCTCGCTATAGATAAGCAGCGTTTTTGACAGAGATTCAGGTATCAGAATAATCCTGATTTTCCCCTTTAGACTTATCTGAATTCTTCCCCTTCTTAGGCCCTGCGGTGTGATATATGGAAGCTCACTGATCCTTATTCCTGTACTTGCAAGAGTCATCAGAATATATGGCATCCTTTTATCGCTGATTTTCTCGGATGTCTCGATCATTCTTCTGTATTCATCTAATGTTATTTCATTATCATCAATTTGGAAGTTTCTCTTTTGGATGCGAAGTGATCTAAGTTTCCATTCAGGTATTCCTGCGAAACTCAAAAAAGAATTTATAGCTGCAATATTTCCATTTATCGTGCTAATGCTATAACCCTGCTTATGAAGTGTTTCTTTATATTCAAGAATCACAGCCTTTGACTTTATGTTTCCTCCACAGCAATTGCAAAATCTACAGATGCTGCGCACATATTTCCTGACCGTGGCCTTTGATTTCTCCATCTCCTGTAAATAATTCGCATAATTTGCGATTGTCTCATCATTAATCTGTAACATATAATTCTCCTCCTTGTTGCAGAAGAATTATAAGCTAAAAAGCTCCCCGGAATAATCCGGGGAGCCTAAACTCATAAAATCATTATGCTTTTTCTTTAATTTTCTCAATCTCTTCTTTTATTCTATCTGATGTGAACTCATTTGAACGAAGCGCAACCTGTGCTTTAAGCATACGGTTATGAACGTCGTTCTTTTTCTTGAAGAAATCAACAAGCTCTTCATCATTTATTCGAAGATATCCATCAGCAATAGCGCCGGGAAGCACAAATTTCTTAACAACGTCATTGAACTGAACTTCAATGTACTTACCTTCCTGCTTCGCAATTTTGCCCGTGCCGAATTTCTCGTGCTCGATGTCAATTCCAACAACATCTTTATCGCCAAGAGTCTTGTCCTCTCCGTCGATAACACTTATCTCCTTCTCAAGGCTCTCATGTTCATTTGAAAGCTCTTCTACTTTTTTTGCATTCTCTTCCAGGAGCTCCTTGGTTCTTTTTGTCCTGGTCCTTGGTGAAGCAACCTTTACTTCCTTTTCCTCTTCTTCAAGATCTAAGCCCATTGTGCACCCCTTTTCCGCGATAAATGTGTTTTCAAAGTTTCAGAATATAACCGATATATTATATTTTAACTTATTTATTATCGTTTGCGAGTATCTTGAATGAGATTTCATAAAACTTTTATGTTTTATTGTTCAGAGGTAAGTGCGCTTGCAGCCTTGTTTCTTCTCTCATCATCCAGTATCTGTCCCCACTTATAAGGTGTAGCCTGATATACATAGTAGTCAAGCCAGTTGGAGTACAGGTTGTTGCAGTGTGATCTCCAAGTGAGCTTCGGTGTGTTATCAGGGTCATCATCAGGATAGTAATTTACCGGCACATGAATAGGAAGGTCTTTGCTGAGGTCCCTTATATACTCGTTGTGGAGAGTTAGTCTGTCATACTCAGCATGCCCCATTACAAATATGTTTTTGCCATCTCTTGACATGCAAAGGAAAACTCCTGCAACAGCTGACTCAGCAAGCACTACCAGATCGCTGCATGAATGAATTGCAGACGCAGGTGTCTCTGTGTGTCTTGAATGAGGCATAAGGAAAACATCATCAAAGCCGCGAACCAGCGGTACCTTTCTGTTTTCAACTCTATGCTCAAAAAGTCCAAAAAGCTTCTCGGGAAGCAGTCTTTTCTGAATATGATAATGATAGTAAAGTCCTGCCTGTGCTCCCCAGCAAATATGGAATGTTGATGTAACGTTTGTTTTTGACCACTCAAAAATCTCGCAAAGCTCCGGCCAGTAATCCACCTCTTCAAATTCCATCTGCTCAACAGGAGCACCTGTGATGATAAGTCCATCGTAGGTGTTATCCTTTAATTCCTCAAAGGTATGATAAAACCTGTTAAGGTGGTTGGGCGATGTATTGAGTGATTTATGGGAGCTTACTCTCATGAAGGATACATCTATCTGCAAAGGTGTATTTGAAAGTGACCTGAGAAGCTGAAGCTCTGTATCTTCTTTTAACGGCATCAGATTCAAAATACAGATATTCAATGAACGAATATCCTGATGCATAGCTCTGTTCTCGTCTACAACAAATATATTTTCCTTTTCAAGTATCTCCCTCACAGGAAGATCGTTAAGTATTTTAATAGGCACTTTACCAGTCCTCCGTTACTATTTTTTGTAGTATATCAAATAAACATTCCAAGCACTATTTTCCAGATTAAGATGGGATT
Organism: Butyrivibrio sp. AE3006; assembly: GCF_000424165.1. Lineage (NCBI taxonomy): Bacteria > Bacillati > Bacillota > Clostridia > Lachnospirales > Lachnospiraceae > Butyrivibrio > Butyrivibrio sp. AE3006. The sequence goes on from NZ_AUJJ01000012.1 coordinate 29,416, forward strand.
ATTTTATCATCTTCAAAAACTCTGCTTCATCAATTACTTTGATGCCAAGGTCCTGAGCCTTTGTGAGCTTGCTGCCTGCAGCTTCGCCGGCGAGAACCATAGTTGTTTTCTTAGATACGCTTCCGGAGGCTTTTCCTCCGTTCTTGGTAATAAGCTCTTCTGCTTCTTTTCTGCCAAGTGTAGGAAGTGTACCTGTAACAACAATAGTCATTCCCGCAAGCTTGTCGGAAGCATCCTCATCCTTCTCAACTGTCATGTTTAGTCCGCTATCCTTCATTCGCATGACAAGTGCTCTGTTATCCTCATCGTGAAAGAATTCATAGAGATCATTAGCTGTGGTCTCACCTATATCAGGCATTGATAAAAAGCCATCAACGGTTATATTAAACAGCTCTGTAAACTCTGTGATATGCTTCATGATCTCTCTTGCTGTTGCCTTTCCAACATTTCTGATGGCAAGACCTGTAAGAAGCTGAACAGGGTTATTGGATTTTGATTTCTCAATCTCAGCCAGAAGCTTATCTGTATTTTTCTCTTTTCCGATGATGCCCTTTTCAATCATCTCATCGCGGTACTTATAGAGGTCGTAGATATCCGCATAGTTTGACAGATAACCATCCTTAGTAAGGGCTTCTATAAGAGTATCACCAAGGCCCATAATGTTCATGGCATCCCTTGATGTGAAATAAGCAATTGTTCTTGTGACCTGTGCGGGACATGTAGGATTAACGCATCTGATATCAGCTGTATCCTCTTCTCTTACTAAGGGATGTCCGCAAACAGGACAGTTATGAGGTGCTTCGTATACAACCTCAGGCTCATCAACGCAGCCGTTAAGCTTAGGAATGATCTCTCCTGATTTAAAGAGCTTGTAGGATCCGCCAATACCGATCTTCATATCTCTGATGTAGTCCTGATTGTGAAGAGTTGCTCTTGATACTGATGTACCGCAAAGTCTTGCAGGCTTTCCAGTCTCCTTATCATGGAACTGTCCTGTGAAGGTGAGCTTTCCTGTTCTTCCCACATCCACGAGAATCTCATCCATTACAACTACGCGCTCTTCCGGCGGATACTTATATGCTATATGGCCGCTGGAATATTTGCTTCCTGCAGGGAAATCATCTCTCCATACTGTGTTATCTACTTTAATAACAGCGCCGTCAAGATCAAAGGAAAGGTCTCCTCTTGTTTCGCCAATTTCATCTATCGCGGCAGAAACCTCTTCAAAATTCATGCACTTTCTATGGGCAACTACAGGAATGCCAAGAGCCTTAAGCTTATCAAGTGCATCACAGTGGCTCTGCATAAGCTCTGCAGGTCCGTCCTGAACATTGAAGATAAACATCTTAAGTCCGCGTTCTTTTGTAACCTTGCTGTCCAGCTGACGAAGGGTTCCTGCTGCAAGGTTTCTGGGATTAGCAGCTACCTTTTTTCCAAGCTTTTCCTGGGTCTCATTATATCTGTCAAAATCTTCATGAGACATGTAGACTTCGCCTCTAAGCTCAAGATAGTCCGCATCAAACTTGATCTCTTTTTTTACATCGGGAATAACGAGGGCATTTATTGTTACATCTTCGCCCACCATTCCATCACCTCTGGTCTCAGCAAGAGAAAGCTTCATAAAGCCCTCTTTTTCGGTATCTCTCTCATATCTAAGGGTCATACTAAGACCGTCGATTTTCTGTTCAACAGAAACAGCTGCATCATGGTGTCTTGAGTGAACCTTATTTATCCAGGCTTCTACGTCTGTTTTATCAAAGACATCCTCTATAGAAAGCATCGGGACATTGTGGGTTACCTTAACACCGGCTTCTCGCTTGGCTGTTCCGCCCACAATCTGGCTTGGAGAATCCGGGGTTACAAGCTCAGGATTCTCAGCTTCTATCTTTTTAAGCTCCTGCATCAGCTGATCGTATTCATAATCGGATATCTCCGGTGCATCCTGATTGTAATAGCGATCCATGTGATAACGTATTGTATCAGAAAGCTCTTTATATCTCTGTACTATTTCTTTTTCTGCCATAAAATCTCCCCTATACCTTTTTTCAAATATCAAGTCCTGCGTTTTGGTACAAAGTCCGCAGTTCTTCTCCCTCCAGAACTCTGTGCTCTGAATAATTAAGTCCCTGTAACTCCACATTCATAATGCGGATTCTTTTAAGCTTAACTACATTATAGCCAAAAGCATCACACATTCGTCTGATCTGTCTGTTAAGACCCTGGGTAAGCACTATCTTAAAACATGTGTCCGTAATCTTCGTAAGCTTGCAGGGTCTTGTAGTCTGCTCTAGTTCTGGAAGATAAACGCCCTTTTCCATTTCACGAAGGAATCTGTCAGTGATCTTATGATCAACCTCAACAACATATTCCTTCTCATGCCCGTTGGCCCCCCGCATCATAGCCTGAATAAGATCGCCGTCATTTGTAAGAATCATCAGCCCCTCAGAATCCTTATCTAGTCTCCCTGCGTATGTAACACGCATATCTACGTTAAGGTCTTCAATAATGGTTCTCTCAGCGTGGTCATCCTTCTCTGTGCAAACAACTCCGACGGGCTTGTTATAAGCAAGGACAACCTTTTCTTCCATGGGTTTAATCTGCTTACCATCATACATTACAATGTCGTTATTAGTAACCTTTATACCCTGGGTAGCAACAGCTCCGTTAACGGTTATTTTCCCATCATCGATAAGCTTATCTGCATCTCGCCTTGAACAGACACCGCACATGGCTATGAATTTATTTAATCTGACCTCATTATCAGTGCTCATGAAAACCTCATATCGAAATATTTTTGGCACCAAAAACATCTAGTGCTCAAATACTTTTTCTTAAAACAGGAATTCCTGTGATATAAAAAAGAAACGACCTTTTAGCCGTTCCTTTTCTGTTTTCGTATCAGAGTTTCCTTAATCTCTCAACTGCCTTTTCTTTTATTATAGTGTCGAAATTCTCATCCATGTGATAAATCGCAATATCCTTTGTGGTTACGAACTTGCCAAACTCATAACAAATTGAAAATACAGAAGCAAAATTTCTTGACTTCTCTTTTTTCCTGTCGCAAAGCATGTAATATTTGCCTGTGGAAGCATCCTTATAAAGTGATGTAGCTAAAGAATACTTCTTAGGTATCTGTTTGGAAAGCCTTATAACTGTTCTAAGTGAATCATATTCAAATACAAAGGATGTAAAGTTCAGTTTATCGAGCTCTTCAGAACGTTTCTTGTCCTTTTTATCCTTCTTGATCTTAGTCTTTCTGGAGTCGTTCTCTGTTATGAAAGGAAGCTCACCATTATTCTTATCTTCAACGGCATCTTCAACTTTCTTAGCCATATCTCTTACAGAACTTGTGAACTCCTTAAGATTCTGCAGGTACTCACTGAGCTTGGGAATTCTCTCTTCCTCAGATACATCGCCAAGTTCCTCAAGGAAATTCTTGGGAAGCTTAAGACCTGCCTTCTCTGTAAGGTTCTTAAGCATATCTGCAAAGGCCTCCTCAGCGTTCTCAGATAATGTAAGCGAAATCGAGTGATCGGGAAGAACTGTGATCTGCATTGGTGTAAAAGCACCTGTAGGCTTGTAATCAACTTCCTGTGCAGCTCTCTCCATTACGTCATGGAGGAAATCCATTGCTTCCTTACTCTTATCAAAAAGGTCCTCAAGCTTAAGACCCTGCTCGTCCATATCATCTTCTGTGATTATGCAATTAACTGTATCCTTATTAACTCTTGTAAACTTCATAGATCTAATACCTTTAAAACTAAAAACAACATCTTATCTATTATAACACACTTTGTTTTCATAAGATGTATAAATTGTTCTTATAAGAACATAGGCAAAATCACTGCATTTACGGCTTATTTCTTAGCAGATTCTAGGTAATCCCTCACCGTAAAGAGGTCCGATTATTCTCTCTCCGCCGATTCCGGTATGAAGAATAACTTTGCCATTATCTCTGGTGCTTACATTTCCTATTATGCAGGCATTTTCCCCATATTTTGCACCTCTTATAAGTTCAACTGCCTTGTCTGCGTCTGCTCCGTCGACTACGCAGATCATTTTTCCTTCATTGCCCATATAAACAGGGTCAAGCCCCAACATCTTGCAGAAGTCCTTAACTGCAGGGCTCACAGGAAGCTTATCCTGATAGATGTCTATTGTGCATTCGGATGCATTTGCAAATTCAGATAAAACAGTACCAAGTCCGCCTCTTGTAACATCGCGCATAGCATGGACTCTGATGCCGTTTGAAATAAGAGTGCTAACCATCTCGCCAAGAGGTGCATTATCTGACTTTATCTCATTTTTGATATTCATTCTTCCTGAAAGAATCGCTGCATGATGATCACCAAGGTTACCTGAAATAATAAGGGCATCGCCGTCCTTGCAGCCTGCAGGAGAAAGTGAAATATTCTCAGGCATAAATCCAACACCTGAAGTATTTATCATTATTCCGCCAAAATCTCCACGCTTTTCTACAACCTTTGTATCTCCGGTTATTATCTTGATTCCTGCTTCATCTGCGGTAGCTGCCATGGATTCAATGATCTTATCAAGGTCATCCATGTCCATACCTTCTTCAAGTATGCAGCCACAGGTAAGATACTTGGGAACTGCTCCGCTCATAAGAAGGTCATTTACTGTTCCGCATACGGATAATCTTCCAATATCTCCGCCCGGAAAAAAGTATGGTGTTACAACAAAGGAATCTGTAGTAACAGCGATTCTGCTGCTTCCGGGTACAACCGCAGAATCTTCCATTCTATCAAGCACTTCATTTTTAAAGTGCTTTGCAAATATATTTGAAATAAGCTCTGATGTGGAAGCTCCGCCGCTTCCATGCGCCATAGTAATTTTCATTAATTTCCTCTTCCTGAAATGTAATAGTTATAACAGCTTCCCTCTGTAGAAACCATGCATGCTCCGTGGGCATCTTCAGGTGTACATTTTTTACCAAATAAAGGGCACTCATTAGGTGCTATCTCACCTGTAAGAACTCTTGCACAGCTGCATCCGGGAGGCATGTGATCCTCATCAAGGCCGTGGCTTCCTGCATCATACTGAGCATACTCGCTCTTAAGCCTCATACCGGATCCGGGAATCATTCCCATTCCGCGCCAGGAAGCGTCGCAGGGCTCAAAGAATTTCTCCACAGCTTCTTTCGCTTCAAGATTACCTTCAGGTGTAACCACACTTCTGTATAAATTCTTGATGCCGGTCTTACCACGCATTCCGGTAAGAGCATAAATAGCTGTAAGGAGCTGTGCTCCCTCAAAGCCTGTCACTACAAATGGCATTTTTGTCTCTTCTGAAAGCTGCTTAAATACATCAGATCCCGTAACAACAGCTACATGTCCGGGAGCAATAAAACCATCAATATTGTCAGTGTTTTTGCATACCCATCTGATTACCTGGGGCATGGTCTTAAGTGATGTAAGAAGCTTAAGATTATGAACATCTCTTTTAATAATTTCTTCTAAAACCATGGCATATACGGGCGTTGTGGTCTCAAACCCTATTGCTGCAAAAACATAATTCCTGTCCTTATGCTCAATAGCCAGTCTGATGGCATCCATTGGAGAATAAAGCATTTCCACGCTACCACCAAGGGCTCTTGCATCAGCCAGAGAATACTTTGATCCCTTAACTCTTATAAGATCACCAAAGGTTAAAACTGTAGTATTTTCAGCCATGGACAGTTCTGTAAGCTTGTCAATTACTGCTGTTACAGTTACGCATACAGGGCATCCCGGACCTGAAATAAGCTTGATATTATCAGAGAGCATCCCTGGAATTCCGTTTTCTGAAATAGCTGCGGTATGTGTTCCGCAAACTTCCATGAATCTTACGGTTTCGCCATTATAATTTTTCAGTTTATCTTTTATTTCCTGTAATCTGTCCATATTAAATCTGAATATCCTCGATTTCACGGAAAAGATCTTCGAGTTCATCAGCCTCTGCATCATTCATGGTCTGAATTATGCATCCTGCATGCACTAGAACTCTGTCGCCAATTTTAACCTTAACAAGACCTGCCTCTGCCTCCACAGTATTACCTGAAAAGTCCACAGTTGCCTTTGTTCCGTTAAGTTCAACAACCCTACCGGGTAAAGCCACGCACATATTTATACCTCTTCTAAATCTCGTAAACCCTGCAGGTATATCTGACCTGCACTTATACCGCCGTCATTGGTCGGTAAAAATTTGTTTAAGTATACCATAAATCCATTTTCTTTTAGGAGCTTATGGAGCTTTGTAACAAGGAGTCTGTTTGCAAAAACTCCTCCGCTAAGGCATACATTGTTTATTCCCTTTTCATCTCTGATTTTAATACAGCTGTCAAGCGCTGCCTTTGCCAGAGTCATATGAAAAGCATAAGCAATCTCTCTTCTGTCCTGAGAATGACATCTATCTACAATATCTCTGATCAGTTCTCTCGTATCCCAGTCTGAATCGTTTATCGGGAACTTAAGTAGTTCTTCGTTTTCAGCCCTGCCCTCTGCATTACACTGCGCAATATATTCTTCCGCAGCATTTTGCAAAGCTATGGCACACTCACCTTCGTATGAATTATATTCTGAAAATCCAAGGATATAGGAAACAGCATCGAAAAGTCTTCCCATTCCGGAATTCCTGTAGGTGTTGATGTTATTTGAAAGTGCTGCCTTTATAAGATTCAGATCACTTTCTGTAAGGGATGAAGGCTTGCTATTTCCAATCTCATCGCCAGATGTAGAATGTTTTTGCAGTAACTCATTAGAATCAAGTCCTGCATCTGTCATGAAACATGCAGCCAGAATTCCTGCGTTCTTCATAGCTTCATCCTGACCTACGATGGGCACAGCTCTTAAGTGTTCACGCCTCTCGTATTCTCCACCATCACATACCAGAACTTCGCTTCCCCAAATGGTATTATCTGTTCCAAAACCAGTTCCGTCGAAAGCAATTCCAATACAATCCTTAAGATCATTTTCTGCCATTACTGAGCCGATATGAGCATGATGATGCTGAAGCTGAATAAGTTCCTTACTGCCTTCAAGACTCTCGTAGAAAGCTTTGGCCTTGGCAGTTGAAACATATCCGGGATGCATATCACATATTACTATAGTCTTTGTGATATCAAGCCTGTCCACGCCAAAGATAGAAAGCATCTCTTTCAGCTCTTTTTCCGCAACCTTCTGAATACCAAGTTCATCCATGTCACCAAAGAACTGACTTGTGATAATCTTATCTCCATATCCAATAGAAAAAGTATTCTTTAAATCTGCTCCAAAAGCTATATATAATACCTTTTCTTTTAGCGGTTTATTCAGGAAAATGGGCAAAGGCACATAGCCCCTTGATCTTCGAACAAACCTGTTTACATAATCATCCTCTGTCTTAAGTATCTGTAAAACAGAATCATCAAGAGGTCTTAGTATGTCCCTCTTGTAATACAGAATTCCATCTATCTTATCAGCAAAACTATCAGCGAACTCTTCGTCAGATACTATCATTGGATGTCCTGACAGGTTACCGCTGGTTACGATGAGTGGTCCAAGCTCCTTAGTTAAAAGCACATGTATACCGCTTGCAGGTAAAAAAGCCCCTATCTGGTTAGAAATTCCGCATACATTAGATGCAAAACAATTCACATAATTTTTTTTCTTATCTAAAAGAACTATAGGCCTTGATGACTGATTAAGAAGCTTATCTTCTTCTGTATTTACACAGCAATACTCAGAGACTGCATCTACATTCTCGAACATCACTGCAAATGGCTTCTTCTCACGCCCTTTTATCTCCCTAAGTCTTTGAACCCCTTTTTCATCATAAGGAAGTGCCACAAGCTGATATCCGGAAATGCCCTTTAGTCCAATGATTCCGCCATCTCTAAGGACTTTTATTGCATCTTGAACAGCATTTTCCTTTATACTGACTGTCATATCTTTCTCTTGATCAGCGCTGATATTTTCCGGATTCATGTGACAAGCATCTTTAGTAGTAGCCTTAAAAATCATCTGTGGGCCGCAGTTATGACAGCTGATGGTCTGGGCATGACGCCTTCTTCCCTTTAGATATTCTGCGCTGCATTCAGGGCACATATCATAAATATCCATAGTGATATTTTCCCTGTCATAGGGGAGATTCTTAAGGATACTGAATCTCGGGCCGCAGGAAACACAGCTGATAAGAGGATATTCGTATCTTCTGTCCTTCGGATCAAGCATTTCAGAAAGACAATCATCACAAATACCTATATCAGGTGGAAAAACAGGAAGTGATCCTTCTTCGTCAAACCTCGAGCTTTGAACAATACGAAAACCGGAAAAGCTTTTATGCCCCTCCGGTTCACATTCATTCAAAATCTGTAGTGAAACATTTATAACGATACTTCCAAAGGGATAAGATACCTTAAGCTCATTTGCAAAGCTTTTAATGGTATCTTCAGGTCCCTCTGCAATTATTTCAACTATTCCGCCACAGTTTTTCACTTCTCCGCTTAATGCATATTTACTTGCAAGCTCCGCCACAAACGGTCTGTATCCAACTCCCTGGACAGCACCGGTGACGCGGATAAGTGCTTTCATAAATTATTCGTCCTTTTTAACTGCCTGTGCAGCTGCCTTAATAGCTTCGATTCCGCTCTTAGGAGCTTCTGCTTTAGCTGCAGGTGCTTCAGCCTTTGCCTCTGTAGCAGGTGCTGCCGGTGTAGCATTAGCTGCAGGTGTTGCCGGTGCAGGCTTTGCTGCTGCGGGTGCTGCTCCGCCTGCAGGTGCTGCTCCGCCTGCTGCGGCCTTAGCTGCCGCTGCGGCTGCTGCACGCTCCTTAGCTGCCTTCATAAGTGCTTCCTGAGCAGCAATAGCTTTCTCAGACTGCGGGAATGTCTTAGTGATCTTCTCACTTCCGGGCTCAGTAAACTGAGTATCCATTGAAAGACATTTCTTAGGGCAGTTATCTACACAGCTTCTGCACTGTATGCAGCTCATAGGTCTGATAGACCAGGTCTTAGCTGCCTTATCAACAGTAATCGCTCTTGTAGGACATTTAATTGAGCAAAGTCCGCAAAGAACGCATACATCCATATCATTTACGACATGACCTCGCGTGCGCTCCGGATATACCTTAGGTTCAAAGGGATATTTACGTGTCGCAGGCTTGGAGAACAGATTTTTTAAAACAGTTTTATTAAAATTAACCAGACTCAATTCTTCTTACCTTCTTTCTTATCTCTCTGTACAACTGATGCAAGGATCAATCGTAAGAACCAAAATCGGTACATCTGCAAGATCACATCCGGCAAGAACTTCTACCAGAGCCGGAATATTAGCAAATGTAGGAGTTCTTACTCTCATGCGATCAACAAACTTAGTTCCGTTTGCCTTTACATAGTAGAGAGCTTCTCCTCTGGGCTGCTCGATTCTGGCCATGTATTCACCGTTAGGGAATCCCTTAACAGGTACATCTACAGCACCTGCAGGCATCTTATCGATACACTGACGCATGATATCAATAGCCTGATATATCTCTTTAATACGTACTTCTGTACGTGCATAAGAATCGCAGCCTGTGCTTGTGATAGGCTCGAATTCAATATCGCCGTATGCACAATAGCCTGTTGAACGAATATCTCTTGCAATACCGCTGGCACGAAGGAAAGGGCCTGCTGTGCCAAGAAGATCTGCCTTCTCAGGTGTAAGAATACCTACATCTACGAGACGATTCTTAACTGCAACGTCATCGATGAAAGGCTTACTTACAATCTTAACGCCCTCTTCAATGCTATCAAGTCTCTGTCTGAAATCCTTAAGCATATCATCGGGAATATCTCTTCTAAGGCCGCCGATCTTCATAATTGAAAAGATAACACGTCCGCCTGTTGCAATCTCAAACATATCAAGAATCTCTTCACGGATTCTCCAGCACTCCATATAAAGTGACTCAAATCCGAAAGCATCGGCAAGAAGACCAAGCCAAAGCATATGTGAATGCATTCTTGAAAGTTCAGAAAGCATTGTTCTTAAATATTTTGCTCTGTCAGGAACCTCTAAATCCATGATATGCTCAACAGCATCACAGTATCCAAGGCCATGTCCAAGTGAACAGATACCACAGATACGCTCTGCTACATATACCATTTCCTGGAAATCTTTTTTATCTACAAGCTTCTCAAGTCCACGATGGATGAAACCAATCTCAGGAATAGCCTGTACAACCTTCTCGTCCTCAAGTACCAGATCCAGATGAATAGGCTCAGGTAATACGGGATGCTGAGGTCCAAAAGGAATTACACTTCTAGTTGACATATATTCTCCTTACTCTCACTGAATTATTTTAACAATGAAGTTACTCCTCGCGTTGCTCGAAGTAACACGTTCGAACCGACTCGAAAAAACCTCGTCTGGTTCTCACATCTTACTTAAAAGGTGTTTCTATAGCAACACGGTAGAAGCTACCCTTATAATCAAGGCTAATCATCTGAATATCCACTCCGAAAAGATCGTGGATCTCGTTCTCATACAAAAATGCACAAGGGAAAACACTACTGATACTGTTAATACTCTGATCCTCAGCAAGAATTATCTTAACCTGCTGAACTTCAAGTGCTTTACCAAATGTATAAACCAGTTCATATCCATCAGGAGTTCTGGTTGAGCACTGCTGCATCAGATGATATCCGTCGTGCTTAAGTCTCTGCGCCTCATCGATGATCTCTTCTGCCTTAACAATCTTAAACTCTGCATTCATCAGGCGTTCCCTCCTTCATCCTTTTTGGGTTCTGCAGGTGCAACGGGCTTTGCAGCAGGTGCTGCTGCAGGAGCTGCCGGCTTCGGTGCAGGCTTAGCAGTAGCAGCTATCTTCTCCTCAGCCTGCTCACGAAGAGCTTCCTCGGTAAGAACTGCGTCATACTGTGTAGCAGGATCATAGTCTTCTGCCTTCATACGAACTGCAATCTTGCTGTAATCTACAGTACAGTAACCCTGTTTCATGGATTCCTTAACCTTTACTCTCTTTTCCTCAAGAATGGCAAGTGCTTTAACTACGCCATCGATGAGAGCCTCCGGACGAACTGCGCATCCGGGAACATATACATCTACGGGAACTACCTTATCGGAGCCGCCGAGAATATTATAACAATCCTTGAAGATACCTCCATCGCAGGAGCATATTCCACAAGCGATTACTACCTTTGGATCAGGCATCTGATTATACAGCTGTCTTACAACCGGAGCTGTCTGTGCATTGATACCACCTGTTAAAAGAAGTATGTCTGCATGCTTGGGGTTACCTGTATTAATAATACCGAATCTCTCTACATCATAGAGAGGAGTCATTGTTGCAAGTACCTCTATGTCACAGCCGTTGCAGCTTGAGCCATCATAATGTAATACCCAGGGTGATTTTGAAATTTTCATAATATCTCCTAATCTCTTAATATTAGTTAATAACACTGAGGATAAGCAGGTTTGTGCCGGCTGTTACAAGGATTACTACCCATGATGAAACCAGCATAGCCATGTATTTCACACGAGGAAATACATTGTCGATAAACGTCTCCAACAGATAAAAAATCACACAAGCGACAATTGCGATTACATAGCTTACAGGGTTGTTGTAGATAAAGAACATAGCAACAATACCCATCATAAGTACCTGATCATACCACTCTGCTATCTCGTAAAGTCCAAGGTTGGAACCGGAAATATCAGATGTAAGACCCTTTACCATCTCCTGGTGAGCATGGTGTGAAGTACTCATATCAAAAGGTGACTTTCTGAACTTAATTGTAAGTATGAACAAAAAGCCGATAAGCATTCCGGGAATCTTAAACACTGCAGGTGCCTGTCCGGCAAGCATATCATTTACCATGAAGCTTCCGTGAACTTCGTAGAAACCGATAGCAACAAGAAGAATCATGGGCTCATAGCACATCATCTGAAGAAGCTCACGGTTTGCACCCATTGCGCTGTAAGGTCCGTTTGTGGAATAAGCAGCAAGTACCATCATAACTTCGGACATTGAAAGAGCAAAGAATACAAGAAGCATATCTCCGCCGCCAAAGAACAATGCACCGGTAAAGATGGTGAATATTGTATAAGCTATAACAAACAGAATCTGAATACTATTAACAACAGTGGTCTGCTTAGCTAAAAGCTTGTAAACATCATAGAAGGGCTGAAGAAGCGGCGGGCCCTGTCTGCCCTGCATTCTTGCAGAAACGACTCTGTCGATTCCTTCCATAAGTCCGCCGATGATAGGCGCAAGTAAAATATAAAGAACTACCTTACATATTGTCATTACCATCAGATAGTACCTCCGATCACGATAATAAGCATTACGAGAACTATCACTGCAGAGATCGCAATACTGGGAGCAAGGAGCTTGTCCTCACCGAAATAATCTGTCATATACCAGTTTGACATGTAAAGTGCTCTCTCCTTACCAAAGGAGTCGATGTAGTGACGGTCATCACCGGCATTAACACCGGCTACATAAGACATGGTCATCTTACTCTTCTTACCGATTGCAAGGAATCTGCTTCCGATCGGGATAATGAAGATCATAGTAACCATTATCATCATGATGATAACATCTGAGCCACCGATTACATTAGGTATATTCTTATGGAATGCCTCGTTAAGGATCGGCTGAATCATGTGATCTGACATCCAAGGGAATGCAAAACACATAACAACGATCATTGTTGTAAGCGGGAACAGAGAGATCATCTCACTTCTGGGTGTGATGTCCTCAAGTTCGTATGACTGGTGAATTACAGTACATATCTTTCCAAGCCATTTTGCCCAGTAGAAAAGTGTTGAGCCTGAACCAAATACAAGGAAAAGGACAAGCCATACTGAATTGGAATCTACGAATGACTTAAGAGCTGCCCACTTTGATACAAGCATACCAAAGGGTGCCATAAACATACCGCAGATACCGATTATCATAATAAATGCAAGCTTAGGCAGCTTGATGATAAGTCCGTGCATATCCTCTACATCACGGCTGTGCATACAGTTCTCGATATCTCCGACTGTCTGGAACAGAAGTGACTTTGATACAGCATGGAAAAGAATGAGCATTGTAGCTGCCCATACACCCTCTGTAGTACCCGTTCCTGCGCAGGCTGTGATAAGACCAAGGTTTGAAATTGTTGAATAAGCAAGTACTTTCTTACCGTCACTAACAGTAATAGCAAGAAGTGATGCTGCGAAGAATGTAAATCCACCGATAACAGTGATCATTACACCAGTAAATGTTCCTGCAAGCATGGGTGAAAGACGGATAAGCATGTAAACACCGATCTTAACCATTGTTGCAGAGTGAAGGAGCGCACTACTGGGAGTAGGTGCAACCATCGCTCCAAGAAGCCATCTTGAGAACGGGAACTGTGCACTCTTTGTAAGTGCAGCAAAAGCAAACAGTGTAACAGGAACCATAACAAGCATGTTCTCTCTCGGAACAAGCTGTGTAAGCGCGCTGAGATTTGAAACCTTAAGAGTCATGTTGCAATACATAAGACCAAAAGCAAATCCGCATCCGCCAAGAAGGTTCATCCATAAAGCACGGAAGCTGTTGTTAACTGCTTCTTCTGTTCTGGTGTAACCGATAAGAAGGAATGAACATACGCTTGTGATTTCCCAGAAGAAGTATATCCAACCAAGATTATCAGACACAATAAGACCAAACATAGCTCCGATGAATACAAACAAAAGAGCAAGGAAATAGTTTGATCTGTCTTCTACTTCAGTGTGGTGATTGTGATAATCCTTCATGTAACCGCAAGCATATATGCAGATAAGAATACCTACAATACCTACGATAAGGATCATAACAGCTGAAAGGAAATCAACTCTCATATGAGCGCTTCCCTCAAGAGCCTGACCTGTGAGATCCATCCAAAGTACAGGAAGTGTACCAAGCATGGAAAGAAGAATAGCATAATACTTTTTGTATTTTATGCTAAGGAAAACCACAATACACATGAGAAGTATCTCACCACCCATGATAATGTGGTCATAGACTGCTGTCTCAGTAAGAAAAGTGTTCTTAGTAACTCCCTGAGTTCCAAGTACCTTAGTTCCTACCAGGATTGCAGTGATCATGATGCTAAAGCCACCAAGACCGGCAACGATGTTGCGCAGTAGAGACGCCTTTTTGATACAGAACATAAGAACTGCCATCACAAAAGGAAAGAAAATCAGAAAATCTACTGCCTTAAGAATTTGTATGTTCAAGAATTCTCCACCCCTTTCAGGATAATTTAGTAATTAAGCAAATAATGCCTTATACATACTACCACAAAAACACTGATTATAGATTAAAAATTTGTTATAAAAATATCAAAAAATTATAGTATTTTTCAGCGAATATTTTCAATAATCATGTACAGTAAACGGTACAATTCCTTGGCATCATTCTCTGATAATTTAATGCAGCCTCCGATCTTCTCGGGGATGCTTTTTGCCTTACTCTTAAGAGCCTCTCCCTCAGGTGTTATTGAAACAAGAAGGTTTCTCTCATCATTCTTGGATCTTGTTCTCTTGATATAGCCCTTGCTTTCGAGCTTCTTAAGAACAGGAGTAAGTGTTCCTGAATCAAGGAACAGATTCTCACCAAGAGTCTTAACGTTCATCTCCTTCTTTTCCCAAAGTACCATCATGGCAATATACTGAGTATATGTAAGGTCAAGCTCATCAAGATAAGGCTTATAGTTCCTTATTATCTCTTTAGAACATGCATATAACGGAAAACAAAGCTGGTTTTCCAGTTTAAGCGAGTCAAAACTATCTTTCTTTACATTAGAAGCCATAATAAATCCTCTTTTCCTAATTGATTGTATGCAAATTATTTGCTACCTAGAATATAATAACTCTATTTTGTCATTTATTCAATGGTGATATTATAAATTTGAATATTGCGATAAACATTGAAAAAGACCTGCGCGAAACAGGTCTTTATTTTATCTGTTTATTTTGCAGAATGCTTCATGTTCTTGATAGGAATATTTGCATACAAAGCGGGAACTGTCTTGCTATCAGTTGTA
Organism: Butyrivibrio sp. AE3006; assembly: GCF_000424165.1. NCBI lineage: Bacteria > Bacillati > Bacillota > Clostridia > Lachnospirales > Lachnospiraceae > Butyrivibrio > Butyrivibrio sp. AE3006. Next base: position 44,447 of record NZ_AUJJ01000012.1, read on the forward strand.
GCACCTTCAGTATCCATCTGAGTAAACTTGATATCAAGTCCGCTCTGATCTACCTCTACATACTTAGAAAGCACTTCAAGAATATCATTCTTGATTCGTTCCATAATCTCCGGTGAACAGCTTGATCTGTCTGATACAAGCACAAGTTTAAGGCGATCCTTAGCCATTTCGCTGGATGACTTTTTCTTAAAAATATCTGTCAGCTTCATATCATCGCCCCCTTATCACTTGCGAAAAACACTGGCCAATGCAGCGAAGAATCCCTTCTTATCCTCAAGGTTAAGGAAAGGAACTGATTCTCCCATTATTCTGCGGCAAATATTCATATAAGCCTGACCTGCCAGGGAATTATCGCCTGCAAGAGGCTCACCGTTGTTAGTAGCTACTACTATGCTCTCATCATCCGGAACAACACCAAGAAGCTCAACAGCAAGAATGTCAATTACATCCTCAGCACTCATCATATCTCCGCGCTTAACCATCTCAGGGCGAAGTCTGTTTACGATGAGCTGTGTTTTACCAATCTCATTGGCTTCAAGAAGTCCGATGATACGATCAGCATCTCTTACAGCTGATACCTCAGGTGTAGTAACAACGATAGCTCTCTCTGCACCAGCAATGGCATTCTTAAAGCCCTGCTCAATACCTGCAGGACAATCCATGATAACATAGTCAAATTCCTGCTTAAGTTCTTCAGCAAGCTTCTTCATCTGATCAGGTGTAACGCTGGTTTTATCCTTTGTCTGAGCTGCAGGCAAAAGGAAGAGTGTATCATATCTCTTATCCTTGATCATAGCCTGCTTCACCTTGCAGCTTCCTTCAACAACATCTACAAGATTATATACAATTCGATTCTCAAGTCCCATAACAACATCAAGATTACGAAGACCTATATCTGTATCAATGAGAACAACCTTTTTGCCAAGCTTGGCAAGACCTGTTCCAATATTGGCAGTAGTGGTAGTTTTGCCGACACCACCCTTACCGGATGTTACAACTATTACCTCTCCCATTTACTTCCTCCATACAAAATCATATTTTAATTATTCATACCAATTTATTATCTCGCATAAATGACGGTCCGTAAACATCCTTTACGACATGACCATTTAAAATGTAAGCCACCTCAGGGACTTTATCAACCACCTTTTTGCGGAATTTTCTTGTTTTAAGTTTCGGTCCTTTATCAGCATCAGGCGAAATTGCTATGGCGTTAGCTATTCTTATCTGTAAAGGATCCATTTCGAGAGCAAAAACAAAGGTACTTTCGTCTCCACCGGCGCCTGCATAAACACTTCCTCTAAGGGCACCGAGTACAAAAATACTTCCATTAGAGACAACAGAAGCACCGGGTTTAACATCTCCAAGAATAACAAGACTCTTTTTCTCATTAAGAGTCATACCGGAACGCATACTGCCATAAATAATTCTGGCATCATCCCTATCCGGAATCAAATCCTGTAAATCATCAGCCGGTATTGTATCCTTTATTGCATCATAAACCTCAGACATGTCATATTGAGAAACACTGCTATTATCTGAAGTAGATGTAGCTGCTGAAGATGCAGTATCAGATGAAAATCTACTGAAAAGTTCATCAGTATCAGGATCCTCACAAATAACGCAGGTGATGGTAAGCTTACTGTTTTGAGTAATAATATCTAAAACCTGAGCAATCTCATCATCACTTAAAACTCTGCCCTTTATGAGTAATCCTACACTTACTCTTCCGAAAAACGAAGAAGATTCGCGAAATTTGGAAGCAATATCCTGTGTGAGATTTTCAAAAGATATGTCTCTGTCAAGCTCAAGGATAATACCCGAACCGGTCCCTTTAATACTTACTGAACCCATCTGATTTCATAATCTCCCTTGAAACTTTTAGTATAAAAGCCCTTGCCGCCAAAAAACGACAAGGGCATTTAATAACATATTCTATACAGTTAATTACTGCATACCAGCCTGCTTTGCAACTTCTTCTGCAAAGTTCTCTTCTCTCTTCTCAATACCTTCGCCTGTCTCGAAACGAACGAATCTCTTGATTGAAAGGTTAGCGCCGTTATCCTTAGCAACCTGTGCTACATACTGGCCAACAGTCTGCTTTCCATCTTCAGCCTTAACGAATACCTGCTGATTGAGGCAGATCTCTTTAAGCTCTTTCTGAAGACGACCCTCGAGCATCTTCTCGATGATCTGCTGAGGCTTTCTCTTTCCTTCAGGAAGCTCCTCGTTCTCCTTTGTAGCCTGAGCAAGAAGGATCTCCTTCTCATGGTTTCTGAACTCTTCAGAAACATCGTTCATATCAACATACTTAGGATTAAGAGCTGCAATCTGCATTGCAATGTTCTTGATTGCTTCCTTGATGTTATCGTTAACAACATCTGTGTCAGCCTCAACAAGAACTGAAATTCTTCCGCCGCCGTGCACGTAAGGAACTACGATACCGTTCTCAGCTACAACCTTCTCAAAACGACGAATGCTGAGCTTCTCAGAAATAACTGCTGTGATATCGATAAGTGCTTCCTTAACTGTCTTAGCAGAATCAACGTTCCAAGCTTCTTCCATGAAGCTGTCCATATCCTTAGAATCAGACTCTACAGCCTGCTTAGCAACTGCCTCAACGAATGTCTGGAACTGCTCGTTCTTAGCAACGAAGTCAGTCTCTGAGTTAACCTCAACAACTGCTGCTGTCTTGTCATCCTTAACAGCGATTCTTGTAAGACCCTCAGCTGCGATACGGCTAGCTTTCTTCTCAGCCTTAGCCTGACCGTTCTTTCTAAGGAACTCTACTGCTGCATCCATATCACCGTTAGTCTCAGTAAGTGCCTTCTTGCACTCCATCATACCTGCACCGGTGGACTCACGTAACTCTTTTACCATTGCTGCTGTGATAGCCATGTATTTATATCCTCCGCGAATAATATTATTTTTATCAATTGAAGCTTATAAATGGATTACTCCTCTGTCTCAGCCTCAGCTTCCTCGCTAACAGCCTCAGCCTGCTCAGCTGTAAGTGCCTCAGCACCCTGATTAGCCTCGATAACAGCATCTGCCATCTTACCAACAAGAAGCTTTACTGCACGGATAGCATCATCGTTACCAGGGATGATGTAGTCAAGCTCTTCAGGATCACAGTTTGTATCACCGATACCGATAAGTGTGATTCCAAGTGACTCAGCTTCCTGGATGCAGATTCTTTCCTTCTTAGGATCTACTACGAAGATAGCATCAGGAATTCTCTTCATATCACGAATTCCGCCAAGAACCTTGTTGAGCTTCTCATACTCTTTGTTGAGCTGAGCAACTTCCTTCTTGGGAAGTACATTGAATGTGCCGTCTTCCTGCATCTTCTCGAGCTTCTTAAGACGATCGATTCTGCTCTGGATTGTGCGGAAGTTTGTAAGCATACCACCAAGCCAACGCTCGTTTACATAGTACATACCGCAACGCTCAGCCTCTGTCTTAACAGCGTCCTGTGCCTGCTTCTTTGTACCAACGAAAAGAATAGTACCACCCTGCTGTGCGATCTCAAATACTGCCTTGTAAGCCTCGTCAACCTTAACAACTGACTTCTGAAGATCGATGATGTGGATACCATTTCTCTCTGTGAAGATGTAAGGAGCCATCTTAGGGTTCCATCTTCTTGTCTGGTGTCCGAAATGTACACCTGCTTCAAGTAACTGTTTCATAGATACAACGCTCATGTTATTACCTCCATTTGGTTAATCTTCCGCATATCTTTGCCTTGTGACCCGAAGGGGCGTTATTTCCTTCGGAAGGTTCACATCCTATCTTCATATCTAAAAGACACCGGATGAAAAGTGGATATGCGTGTTTATTTGTGACTCTGTGAAAAAATAACACTAAAAAAGCCCATAAACTCACAGCTTCAATAGAATACCATGATTTTGGGCTTTTGACAAGACATTATTTTGTTATAATCCTAGCTATCTCTTCAAAAGATGCTCCTTTGGGTATCTGCTTGGTACCTGATCTGATCTTTCTGTCGAGACCTGCATTAACGAGATAATTGTTAAATGCAACTCCATCATCTATAATTCCTGCTTCTCTTATGATTCTGGCGCAGGTATCTGATTCGCTACCGCCCGGGATAACAACCACAACATAATTAACATCAGATGATGCAGGCTGAGCTTCAGCAGTTTCTACGGCTTCATTGGTCTGAGGCGCTGTAGATTCAGTCTCTGCAGGAGCTTCTTCTGTAGTAGATGCTTCTGATGAAGAATTACTACTTGCAGAATCATCAACTTCCTCTTTTACAGTAGTGTCAGTTTCTTCATTTTCTGTTTTAGGTGATTCGTTTTCTGCAACTTCTACTTCAACAGATTTAGAAGCTGATGAGCTGCTCTCTACCGTTTCCGTGGATGTTGCCCCCGCTGCGTCGTCACCCGCGAGTGCAATATCCGGCTCGGCTTCAACGCTTTCGCTGCTTTCGCCAAGGTTGCTGCTCTCTTTCTCTTCTTCAACCACTTCAGGAACTGATTCACCTGTTTCAGACTCCCCTTGGTTGATTTCTTCAGATATTTCTTCTCCCTGCGTATCCAATTCCGTATCGGATGAAGTTGAATCACTTTCAGCAATCTCCTCTGTTAATCTGGCGGATTCTGAATACTGGGATAATGTATCCTCCGCTTCTACCATTCCAAGCTGTTTTGCTCTTCTTATTACTTCTTCATCACTTATCTTTGATGAAGAACCGGAAAGAGCAACTCCCATAATAATGGCTGTGAGTAAGACTCCTACACCCATTCCCCGTAAATAATACTTAAGCTTCATACTCTAGACTAATGCTCCTCACATAATAGAACTTCTATTCTTTTTATGCTTGCCGGCAAGATCAATAACAAGCTTAACCTCGCCAATACCAAGCTTTAATTCACGTGCTATAACAACTGCAGATTTTCCTGCCTTGTGCATATCAAGTATTCTCTGATTCCTTGATGCAGGATCTCCCGGCATAAGCTGCTGCTGCGCTTCAGCTGCTTCTGCCTTTTTCCTTGAGGCATCTGAAATGGAAACAACCTTTGCTCCGGAAATATCCTCTGCAGCATCTGCTTCTGGAATCTCCGGCATTTCGGTTACATCTCCTACAGGAGCTTCCTGGCTGTATTCCGGAGTTTCATTAACTGTTTCACTAATGTCATGCTCATATTCTGTATTAGCTACTTCTGATACAGGAGCATTCTCATTTTCTGCAAAGGTATTCTCAGGTGTAATTATGTTACCGGGTTCTGAACCTATAACCTTATTCTGAGTCTTCTTCGCAGCTGCAGTGTCTGCTCTGTCCAAAATATCAACAAGTGATGAAAACTGTTTGGTCTCTTCCTCATTCTCAAGCTTAACTACAGTTTCATCAGAGTCATCTTCATCAAAATATTCAAATTCTTCATTAGAAGTATTTTTATTGGAAACATCTTCTCTGATTACAGGATCATAATCAGGTGTCTTGTGAAGTACAGGCTCAGATACAGTATGCTCGAAAGCCACAGGCTCAGGTACAACTACATTAGGTGTACTCTCTACGCGCATCGCAGCTTCCTTTGCAGCTTTTGCAGCCTCTTCTGCCTGCTCGGCGGTAAGTACAGCTTCTTTTGCAGTCTGCTTAACCTCTTTTGCAGCACGATTAACCTCAGAAACAGTGTTCTTGAGGTTCTTATGCTTATCATTAAGCATGTCATACATAAACATTACTTCATCATGATTCTTATGGATATCGTTCATGACAGTATCTGAATACTCACTTATCGCGGACATTTTCTCATTGGTAACTCTGTCCATTGCACGCTCAGCCTTATTGATGGCTTCCTCTGTGCATTCATCAAGCATCTCGTCAATCTGCCCCTGTGAATTACGAATTGCTTTTCTGACAAGATCATTGATCTTGGCTTCAGTCAGCTCGCTGTCCACCTCATTCAGCGCAGAGTTGTTCGGTATCAGATACCCTAATATTACCGCCAGGATTCCGACGATGATTAAAATAATTTCTGTAACACTTATCATAATATCCCCACTAGAAACCGTGTACCCTTCTCCCAAAAAGATACAAATATAAAAGTATTATAAAGTGTTCAGATTTTGAAGTCAAACCCTGAGGAAATATGCATATCAAGAGGCCTTCCATCGGACCCTATTAAGGTCTCGGAAAGTTTTTCTATATTTTCCTTGGTATGCTCCCTCTTTTTCTTTTCCCCCTTGCCGCCATTTCCGCTGTACTCATTCTTGCCTTTTTCCTTGGCATCAAATTTTTCCTGCTTATTCTGATCGGCATTTTCTTTTTCATTTACAGAGTTAGCTTTTTGATCAACTTCCTTGTCAAACTGAGTCTGGAAGGTGTTCTGATTTGTCATAGCCCGATTGTCTTCATTTGCTTTTATCTGCGCTATGTCATTTGTTCTGGCTATCGCCCCCTGAAAATCTATTCTTCCTATCGACATAGTTGCCTCCCTTCGCTTCTAACATCCCCTTTCTTACATAATTTATCGGCCACCTGACCCTTCTAGATTAGATAGCGCCTGTCTTTACGTAACCATCTCTCAGTTCAAACCTGCAATACTGCGACTGTGTCTTAAGTGTTGTGGTCTGATCCCCAATCTGAATAGTGGTTCCGGGATATGCTGTTCCTTCTACTATAACATAAGCATCCTTCGATTCAGCTAATTTTTGTTGAATCTCTGCCAGCTCAGCATTATTTTTCTCAAGCTGGGATGTAAGAATCTTATGCATAGTCATCATCTGCTGTGCCTGTCTTGTCTGCTCGGGAGTTAGGGTTGCGCCTGAGCGAAGCCTTTTGGTAATCGCATCAATAGTAGGTGTGACTGCTTCAAGACGTTTCTGAGAATCTGCTATAGCTTTTGTCAGTTCTCTTAGCCTTAACTTAATGCTGGGATCTGCGCCAACTTCGATAAGCGTACTTGCTCCCATTTCACTACCAAGGACCTTGGCAATGATCCTGTCAGTAGCCGTGCATCTCCCACCTGCAATAAATCCTCGTTTTCCAGAAACTCTTATCTCAGTCCCGGAAGAAACCGTCGAATGCATAATGCTCTCACTTGTAATAGAACCCTTTGCATTTACCCTGGCATTTTCAATGAACTTCGTTACGATATTTCCGCCGGCAGATATGTCGCCCTTGGACATTCCGTTTATTCCTCTTTCCAGGATGATATCATTACCTGCCTTTAAGCTGGCGCCTTCAACCACGCCTTTAACGATTATGTTAGCACCTGCTTTAACAGAAAAACCTGTCGCAACGGTTCCCTTAACTTCAACGCTGCCGTCATAGTTTATATTTCCTGTTGAAACATCAATGTTATCAAACTGTATTACGTTGCTGACAGTAACCTTTCCTTCTTTCACAGTTACATGCCCGTCAGCATCGGCATAAAGAACAAGGCCATCCTCTGACAGCTTTGTATTCTTACCTGCTTTTATCTTGGTGGGCTTAACAGGGTGGGGCTTTAAAATCTCGCCATAAATATTCTGCCCAGGATCTCCCGGATCCTCAGGCACAAGCATGGCAAGTTTATCACCCTTTTTGACATGGTTGATCATGTTCAGATTAAAGTAATCCACACTTCCGTCTTCACGCATAGTGGGCTGTGCACGAAGATTCATCTTGAAGTTGTACTCAACCTTAGCGTCGCATCCTTCCCTTGTTTTTCTGCCCTTTGCTATAACAAATTCCTTGCAGTATTCTCTGTTTCCAAAGAATTTCTGGATTGCTTCGGAGTCAATTCCAAAGGTTATCTCTCTGTAGGCAAGGTCCTGTATGAATTCCTTTGGTGTCATGAGCTCGCCGTCTTCAGAAGGAGCATAAAAAAATGCCGTGACTTGCATGCGGTCTCTGGAAATGGTGAGCTTATAGCTCTCCCTTTCCGGATATGTCGGTGATTCGTTTAAAATCACAAGCATACCGTCCGCATTAGTCAGGGCATCATTAAGAACAGCAGGAACAAAGCTGATTGCACGGTCATCAAGATACTCTTTTACAGCATCGTATTGAAGGGAATCTCCGCCATCAGTTGGTGGATAAATTCTTATGCCTGTTTCTCTGCCACCTGTAACCAACTGAAAATAACCGTTCATAACATCCTCCTGGATTATAGCATTACCTTAATTCAGTCAAAATTCCTAAGTATTTTCCAAGCTTTTCTCTCATTTTCTGAAGTGCTCTTGTGTGCAGCTGTGATACTCGAGATTCAGAAACCTCAAGGACATTGCTTATTTCCTTCAGTGTAAGCTCTTCATAGTAGTAAAGAAGAATGACTTTCTTCTCTTTGTCAGTAAGAAGCTGCAAGCTTTCGGCAAGCATCTTCTTAAGCTCTTCTTTTTCAAGAGCTTCTTCGGGTTTATCGAAACTGGATGCAAGATTGTTGGTATCTTCAGGCACATCGCTTCCCTGCTCCATGAACTCATTGAGAGAAACAACGCCTGTAACCTTCATCTGGTTCTGCCAGTTAAGGTACTCATCTTCTGAAATGCCAAGCTTTGCGGCAATCTCAGAATCGGAAGCAGGATGTCCCATCTCTCTCTCAATATCATGAATCGCAGCTTCAATCTTTTTCTGTTTTTGCCTGATAGTTCTGGGAATCCAATCCATTTTCCTGATCTGGTCAAGGATTGCACCCCTGATTCTTACACTGGCATAGGTTTCGAATTTGACGTCCTTAAGAAGGTCAAACTTATCAATGGCATCAATAAGACCAAAGATGCCATAGCCCACAAGGTCATCATATTCCACGTTAAAACCCAAATACATGGAGAGTCGCCCCGCAACCAGTTTAACAAGCGGAGCATACTCCAAAATTAACTTTTCGCGAAGCTCAGGAGCCTTCGTCTTTTGATATTCACTCCAAAGCTTATTTCTTCCGGCTTCATCCATGTGTTAATTTTCCTTGTTAAAATTCTTCAGTATCGTCGATACCTACGAATTCATCGCTTTCCCCGAAATCCGCATAGTCATTCGGTGTATTTTGTAGTCCCTCCTCAGCTTCAAGGGCTGCCTGTTCTGCAGCCAGCCTCTCCGCTTCAGCCGCAGCCTCCGCAGCTGCAAGTTCGTCTGCCTCTCTTGCAGCTATTGCTTCTTCCTGAACGCTAATAGCATCATCTCTGGCCTGAACGAGGTCATTGAAGTGTGATACAAGCCACTCAAGAAGAAGTCCGGCTACAGTAAAAATGACAAGAGAAATAAAAAGTGTTGTAAGCCATTTCCCGATATCGTAATGCTGAAGGTAAGTGAAAATTGCTACAAACAAACTGCCTGACAGCATTACAAAAGCGGTTATAAGTCTTGTTTTTGGCGCTTCCGTCTTGGCAATAACTTCAGTTCTTACATTTACTTTTTTCTCTTTTTCCTTTTTAGAATCTTCAGATTGTTCTTCTGATGTTTCTTCTAATTTTTCTTCGCTGTTTTCTTCTTCTACTTTGCTCATATAGTCTTTTCCGGCTTACCGACAGCTCTTATGACAAAATCTCCATTTTCCGGGTAGAAAATAACCGTTCTACCATAAGATTCCCCTGTATCCTGCGCCAATATCGGAATATTCAACTCCTTTAGTTTTTTAATTGACGCTGCAACATTTCTTTCACCGACACGCATGGTTGCATTTGATGAGCTAAAAGCGAACATCTGCGCTCCACCTGCAATTTTGGCAACCAGTCTTGATCTGTTTGCTCCCTTTGCAACAACCTGCTTTATAAGTTCCTCAATGCCGGTGTCGGCAAATTTAGGAATGTTGGAGTTATTCTTAATTTCTTTGGAATCAGGTAGCATTACATGTGCAAGGCCACCAATTTTTGTCACAGGGTCTCTTACAGCTATACCCACACAGGAACCAAGGCCCAATGTCGTTATCCCGTCAGGACTTACGCAAATATTAAGATCAGCCATACCAACCTTGATTATTTGGCTCATGCATTAGCTCCTTATCCTGTAACTGTGATATCACCCATGCCAAGTGATGTCAGTATCTTACTGTAACCATCCATATCAGGAAGCAGGATAAAATATCCACTAAGTGTCTCTTCATCGAAGAAGCTGGTCTCGATCAAAAGAATCTTATCTCCCATCATGCCGAATTCTATCGCCGGAACTGAAAGTATTGCACCGGCCATATCAATCGCAATAAATGGAACAGAAGGCAGGAGCTTCAAGTTGGTTATCATTGACAGAGAGTTCAGATATGAACCTGTAATGATGTTTCCAACTTCCTTAATTGCTGAGAGCTCAGTCTCATCAAAAGGAACACTTTCATCCTTGTCTTTAATCCCCATGAGCATATTTACCAGATGTCTGGCAGCCTTCATTCCAAGCAGGAACATGATACTTCCGTTTATATCTCCCTCAACGCTAAGATATATACCGGTCATTATCTGCTCTGCTCCACCCATAAGGTCGCCAACATCCTTAAAGTCAAGAAGCTTTACCTGTGGAACAGACATATCCACCTTTGTATTAAGCATCTGTGCAAGTGCTGTCGTAGCGTTACCGGCACCGATGTTTCCAAGCTCCTTGAGTACATCAAAGTATTGACTGGACAGATTGTCCAAACTCATCTCACTCAAAGATTTTCCTCCTCATACTCTAGCTGTTTACGCTTTTGCCTTGTCTTCCTCCATCTCAACCATGTTGAGATCGAGTATAGAAACGAGACCACCTTCATATTTACCTACGCCGCTGATAAAGCTGTTGATCTTTTTGCCTTTATCATTACTGTAGGTAACCTTTTCAATGCTCTTACTTCCAAGCGTAAGTACCTGGTTAACCTGATCAACTATGATGCCGATAAGTGTATCTTCTTCTGCTTTAAGAATGATGATTCTGCTCTTATCGGTAATCTCATCCGGATCCATTTCCATTTTAAGTCTGAGACTCATTACAGGAACAATGACACCACGGATATTGATAACGCCTTTGAGATAATGAGCTACCTGAGGTACTCTTGTTATCTGCTGCATACGCACAATATTGTCAATGTACTTAATATCTATTCCATACTGTTCTTCGCCAAGACGGATAACTATATACTGAATAAGTTCACCCATGTCTTGTGTATCTCTAAGTTCATTCATAGTTATTTACCCTTTCCTGCGACTTTCGACGCAATAATCACAAAGCTGAAGGTTACGCGAGCTGGTTTGTATCGAGGATCAGAGCGATCTCACCATCACCAAGGATTGTAGCGCCACTGATCATACGACATTTGCTCATATACTTACCAAGAGGCTTGATAACGATTTCCTGCTGTCCCATCAGTTCATCGATTACAAGACCGATCTGCTGATCACCCTTTCTGGTGATTACAACAACAAGATCTTCATCCTCAGCCTTTGTGCTTTCAGTTTCAAGAGCTCTGTTAACACGAATGATAGGAGTTACGTTGCCGCGGAGGTTGATAACTTCTTTGTTCTCAACTGTCTTAATATCTGCGGGAGCAACATCCTCAATACTCTGGATGGAATCAAGAGGAATCGCATACTTCTCGTTTCCTACGATAACCATCAGAGCCTGTATAATAGCCAGTGTAAGAGGGAGTCTGATGATCCATGTACTTCCTTCACCGAGCTTAGTCTTAACATCAACTTCACCGGAGAGGGATTCAACCTTGGACTTAACTACGTCAAGACCAACGCCTCGTCCGGAAATTTCAGATACCTGCTTGGCAGTTGAGAATCCGGGATGGAAAAGGAGCTCAACAGCCTGCTTCTCTGACATGGAATCAGCCTGATCCTGAGTGATTACGCCCTTTTCAATAGCCTTATTCTTTACTGCTTCTGCATCGATACCATTACCATCATCACCAACCTCGATAACAACGCTGTTACCATCCTGGTATGCATGAAGGAAAATCTGTCCTTCTTCAGGCTTACCGCGCTCTGCACGGAGCTCTGCTGACTCGATACCGTGGTCTGCACTGTTTCGAAGGAGATGCATCAAAGGATCACCGATCTCATCTACAACGGTTCTGTCCATTTCAGTATCTTCACCGGTCATGGTCAGTTCCATCTTCTTGCCAAGTGATTTATTAAGGTCACGGATCATTCTCGGGAACTTCTGCAGTACGCTCTCGATAGGAACCATTCGAACTTTCATGACTGATTCATGAAGGTTGGTTGTTACGCTTTCAAGATACTCAATCTGCTCATTAACTGATCCGCTTACTATTCCAGCTGAATTTGCTGCTGATATAAGTGAGTTCTTAGCGATAATAAGCTCACTAACCAGGTTCATGAGAACATCAAGTTTGTCGATATCAACACGGACTGTTCTGTTAACAACAGGCTTACCAACAGGCTTCTTGCCGCCAGCATCTTTTGCAGGTGCTGCTGCAGGCTTAGCTGCGGGAGCTGCTGCAGGTGCTGCCGGTGTTGCAGCTGCAGGTGCTGCTGCGGGTGCCGCTGCTGCAGGTGCTGCGGGCGCTGCTGCAGCTGCAGGTTCAGGATCTTCAGTACTTCTTGCAGTACTGGGATCAAATTCACCAATCTCACAATCCTCTATTTCAGAAACGTTCTTGACAATCTCTCTGATCTTGCCAACATCATCCTCATCAGTGGTTATGATCATGCTGAAGTTAAATTCAAATTTTTCGTCTTCAATATCCTGGGTGGAAGGTTCAGAAGCCGCAATTTCACCGATCTCCTCAAGTCCTTTGAATACGAGGAATGCTCTTGCTGCTTTAAGAATACAGGAATCCTGAATTTTGACATTGATTCCAAAGATTTTCTTGCCGCTTGCTTTTGCATCCTCAAGGCTGCCCTTAGCATCAGGATCAAGTTTGATTGCCCTGAAATCCTTTGTAGGATCAGCATCGGGAGCAGGTCCGTTTGCGGGAGCTGCTGCAGGTGCTGCTGCGGGTGCCGCTTCTGCTGCAGCGGGTGCTGCCTCAGCTGCAGGAGCTGCTGCAGGTGCTGCTGCTCCGCCACCTGCTCTTATATCTGCAAGCGCTTTAATAAGGTTTGCGTTGGTCTCAGATCCTTCGTCCTGTGACTCTGTGATATTATCTACGTAAGCCTGAATAGCATCAAGACACTGGAAAAGGGTGTCTATCATACTACTGTCAATTTTGAGCGTGCCGTTACGCACGTCAGAGAAGACATCTTCCATATCATGGGTCAAATTCTGCATGTTTGTATAACCCATGGTTCCTGCCATTCCCTTCATGGAATGTGCAGAACGGAAGATATCATTAATAACATCCTCATTCTCCGGATCCTGCTCAAGCTGCATGATTGCATCATTCAGCGTCTGCAGATGCTCCTTTGATTCGTCGAGAAAGACGCCTAGATACTGAGAAACATCCATAATCCCTTTACCTCCATAAGAAAAGCGAACGTTTTCGAGAAGTAATCGGGAACCAGGCGTCGAAAAACAACACGGGAAGTTACATCTTAGTCTAAAGTCTTCGATGTAACTAAATGGTACACCAGGTTCGTGAGGAACCTCATCAGGTGATCACTTAACTCCAACGTTCATTATTATTTCCTGGGCTACGTCATCAAGTGTAACGACCTGATTGACCAGACCAGCTGTTGCCACTGCCTTAGGCATGCCATAAACTGTACAGGACGCTTCATCCTGTCCGATGACATGTACCTTTTTAACCGATTTCAGATTTTTTATTCCTTCTGTACCATCTGCACCCATTCCTGTGAGTACAACACAGCAAATCGTGTCGTAATCAGAATCCATGAGAGATTCATACATGAAGTTTGCACATGGTCTTACGCCCTCTCTTGTAGGACCATCTACATAGTGAATGGTGTGCTTACCGCCGGATGTAATTATATGCATGTGCTTACCGCCCTTTGCGATATACACTGTACCAGCCTGAAGAACATCACCTTCCGCTGCTTCTTTTACACTTATCTCAGAAAGAGAATCAAGTCTTTCTGCAAGTGAAGCTGTGAAGCCTTCCGGCATATGCTGTACAAGTACAACCGGTGTTTTTAAGTTTTTAGGAAGTTTGGGAATAACCGCTTGAAGCGCACGAGGACCGCCCGTAGAGCTTGCAATCGCAACGATTCGATTGCCGGTGACCTTGTCTGCATGCTTGCCGACGATTTCCACCACCTTACGAGAGGCTTTCATTTCATCGAGTGAGAAAGCCTTCGTACTTATTACAGGAGCTTTCGATTCGCATACCGCATCGAGTGTCCTGATAAGTGTTTTAGTGAAATCGTCGCCTCGGCATTCCGAAGCACGATCCGGTTTATGAATGAAGTCCAGAGCTCCAAGTTCAAGGGAATCAAGTGTAACCTTCGCACCTTCTTTGGTGTCGGTACTACACATCATTACCTTTGCTCTGATCTTATTCTTATTGATCTCTTTGAGTAACGTAATTCCGTCCATACGAGGCATGTTTACATCGAGTATAACTGCGTCATAGGAATTCTTTTTCAGCAACTCAAGAGCTTCAATACCGTCTTTGGCCTTATCTACAACCTGAAATCTTGAATCTGAGTTTATAATATCACTAAGGACGGTTCTCATGAGTGCAGAGTCATCAACTAATAAAATTTTTTTCGACATTTAGTTTTGCTTCTTTCTAATTTTTCGTTCTTCCTCAAAGATAAAGTGAATAATATCTTCTCTGGAAGTCTCGTCAATGTAGGCGTACTGTATGCGGTGTTCATACAGTCCGGGCCTGTTTTCAAGTTCCTGTACCCTTAGTACGTTACACACCATTTCATACTCAACATTATTAATATTTCCTGGTAGTCTGTACGCACAATAAATCGTGCTGCCCTCCTCATATTGGAAGTTAGCGACAAATCGTAAACCACCACCACTGATATCTACTATCACGCTTCGCTGCAGCGGTTTGCTTGTGCCTATTAAAAGCCCCCAGTTTCTGCGGAGGGCTTCTACCTCTTCCTCAGAGAAAATCCTGGATTTCAGTTCAAGCGCACAGCTAAATCTGTAATATTCTCGTCTTTGCAGCCTCTGCAGATTACTCAGAAGATCCAAAACAAGAATATAGACGTTGTTGCTTCGGTATCGGTCAACGATCCTTCCGTAACATTGGAACAGTCCTCTTGAGCTATAGAAACACAGACTGTACTCCCCATCCACAGGAAGCAGCACCAGTTTGCCTTTATCCATTGGCATCAGTACTTCTATCCTGTCCTCCGAGATTACGTCTGTAATCTTACTCAGATGGATTTTACGTGTGCGACTGTCCTCATCCATCCAGACCTTGCCGATTGCCTTTAGCTCGATTTTGTTACCGGGCGATATATAATCCGCAAGCATTTTCAGGTACCCCTCTTACCTTTATTTTATTGACCGGAATTTTGCTCTCCGGAACCTTTTTCGTTTAATTTTCTGCCTGTGATAATATGCGAGAAAAATGCAGCCATTCCGCGCGGCTTAATAATATCCGCTGCATTTTTGTCCGTAAGTCTCGCTGCAATCTGTTCAAACGCCTTCGCCGATTTTGCGTTGGGATACTGTATCGAAACAGGAGTCTGCTGCATAACGCCTCTTGCAAGACTCTGATCCTGTGGTATCTCTCCAAGATACGAAAGCGGAAGCTTCAAATATCTGGCAACAACAGCATTGAGCTTGTTAAAGAGCTGCTGTCCCTCTTCAGTGGAAGCTACCCTGTTGGATACAACCTTGATCATGGTGTTTTCCTTTGAAAATCTGGGCTGTTGATTAAGTGCCTTCAAAAGCGAATATGAATCGGTAATGGAAGTGGGTTCGGGAGTGGTAACAAGAATGATCTCACCACTTGCAACCAAAAACTCCATTACGGCATTGGAAATACCCGCACCTGTATCGATTATTATCGTATCTGCAATCGCATCAAGTTCTGCCAGATTAACAATTATATAAACAAGATAGTCCCTGCTTAAATCATACATTCCCGAGATTCCGGAACCGCCTGAAATAAATCCAACGCCTTCAGGTCCCCAGGTAATGATATCCTTTATATTTTTGCCCTGATAAATAAGATCGCTTAGATTATGCTTGGGTACTGTTCCAAACATTATCTCAATATTAGCAAGTCCAAAATCCGCATCAAGTATGATTACTCTCTGACCCATTCTGCGAAACTGTATCGCAAGATTGATAGCCACATTGGACTTACCTACGCCTCCCTTACCGCTTGTAACGGTAATTATTCTGGCAAGCGGCCTTGTAGGGGCATTTTCTGCCTTAATTATTCTTCTAAGCTGTTCAGCCTGATCCATAAATATACCTGTTTCTATTTTATCAAAATCTGTAAAAATGTCGACATTTTATTGTAAATTAATATAGCGTTTAATGACCGCTCAATAAGCTCTTAACACTTCTTTGCGCATCAAAAACAGCAATATCACTGGGAACATTTTGACCATTTGTAATATAGGACATGGGAGCTCCCGTGTGCATGTGAATATTGTAAAGATTACCCGCAGAACTGGTCTCGTCCATTTTGGTGAAAATAAGCTTATAACGGACAAGCTGCGAATAACCATCTGCTATCTCTATAAGATCTCTGTACTTGGTGGTTGCGCTCAAAACAAGATAATTCTCTGTTTCTACAAGCTCTTCCAGGGCTTTGATAAAGCCCACCATATTCTGCTTCTGTTCCTCGTTGTGGAGGCTGTGACCTGCGGTATCCACCATAATGTAATCATAATCCTTGAAATCTTCTGCAGCCTGTTTAATCTCATCAACAGAATAAATAACGCGGAAAGGGATCTCCATGATGGTGGCATAGGTTCTGAGCTGATCTGCAGCAGCGATTCTGTATGTATCCACAGTCAGAAGTGCAACCTTTTTCTTTTGATTGATTCTAAGCTCTGATGCAAGCTTGGCAATGGTTGTGGTCTTACCAACACCTGTAGGGCCTATGAAAATCTCAGCGATTGGTCCCTCGGATGACGGAGGCTTTATGGTATCAGCCGCACCAAATTTAAGAACCATTTTCTGGTATACATTAGCAAGTACATAATCCATAGGAATATTAGGCTTGCTGACTTTTTCAACTTCATCCGTAAGCTGGTTGACATAAACCTCGTCAACCTCGCTCTCAATAAGCGAATTGTAAAGAACCTTAACAAAAGTAATTGTCTCTTCAGAAAGAGTATTACTCTCTTCTTTATCCTCATCCTTCTCATTTTTAAGATTCTTCTCAAGAAGGTTATGAAGGCTGTCGAGTTTTTCCTCAATAGCGCTGTTATCTTCATTCACAGACTCAGTGACAGTCTTAGCAGGCTCTGATTCCCTTCTGTCATGGTTTTTGGAGGATGTCTCTTCATGTTCGGAAGAACCAACCTTAAGAGGCGGAATCTCTCCGGATTCCTGGGCCTTAAGCAGTTTTTCGCCTATACTTGCATTAGATGGCTGGGCAGGCTTAACTGTCTTTTGCAGCTGCACATTATTGGGTCTTATGGGTCTTGTCACCTTGGAGGGCTCATCTTCAAGTGCTACCGTCACTTCTATTCTTGGCGGAGCAAAAATAGCAAAGAAGCCGCTCTTTTTCACCGGGCGTACATTCATTATGACTATGTTGTCACCCAGCTCCTTCTTCGCAATTTCCGTAGCCTCTGATTCAGTTTTTCCGGTATATTTTTTAATAATCATATTATGCCGCTACCATCCCAACTGACTGCATTTCAACATTAGGTTCTACTTCGTTGTAGGATATCACGATCAGATCCTTGTAATAATCCTCAGTCATTTTCTTAAAGTACATACGAACTATAGGTGATGTCATGATAATAGGCACTCTGCCCGCATCCTCAAGCTTCTTGGCCTGCTCACCAACTGATTTAAGTATTGCCTTTGTCCTGGCGGGATCAAGGGTGATATACGCGCCGGTCTCTGTCTGCTTAACAGAATCCATGATTTCTTTCTCAATCTTGGGATCAAGCGTAATAACACTGGTGGTCTCACCGGGATAGAAATATTTACTTGATATCGCTCTTCTAAGGCTTTGTCTCACATATTCTGTGAGGATATCACTATCATGGGTTGAAGGTGCATAGTCTGCCAGAGTCTCGAAAATAGTAACAAGATCTCTGATGGATATGCCTTCGCTGAGAAGATTCTGAAGTACCTTCTCAATCTCACCAAGAGACATAAGCTTGGGTGTAAGTTCATCAACAAGAGCAGGATTGTTCTCCTTGAGATTATTGACAAGATTCTGTACATCCTGTCTGGTGAGAAGCTCAGCAATATGATTCCTGATAACCTCTGTAAGGTGAGTAGCAATGATTGAAGGCGGATCAACAACAGTATAACCAAGAGACTCCGCTCTCTCCCTCTGGCTCTCTGTGATCCATGTTGCAGGGAGGTGGAAGGAAGGCTCGTAAGTAGGAATACCGGTGATCTCTTCATCCGCATTGCCGGGATTCATAGCCATATAGTGGTCAAACAGAATCTCGCCATCGCTGACCTGTATACCCTTTATCTTAATAATGTATTGGTTCGGATTAAGCTGGATATTATCTCTAAGTCTGATAATAGGAACAACGGTACCAAGCTCAAGAGCAATCTGTCTTCTGATCATTACGACACGGTCAAGAAGGTCACCGCCCTGATTTACATCAGCAAGGGGAATAATTCCATAACCAAACTCAAGCTCGATGGGATCAACCTGCAAAAGACTGGTAACATTCTCAGGCTGTCTGATCTCCTCTGCCTGCTGCTCCTCCTCTGCCATTACCTCTTCCTCTGTATGAGCAACGGTCTTCTGTCTGTCCATCATAAAGCCAAGGGCTGCCACAAATCCGCCAAGAGGAATATAAAGAACATTGGGCAAAGGTGTAAGTATACCAAGGGCTGCCACAATCGCACCTACAAGATACAAGGTCTTGGACATGCCAAATAACTGTCCGATAAGGGCAGGTCCAAAATCAGCCTCTTTACTACCCTTGGTTACAAGGATACCTGTACTGAGTGATACAAGAAGTGAAGGAATTGAACTTACAAGACCATCACCCATTGTGAGGATTGAATATTTATCAAGAGCCTCTGTGATAGGAAGCTGCTGTCTCAAAACGCCCATCAAAATACCACCGACGATATTGATAACGGTGATAATAAGGCCGGCAACGGAATCTCCCTTAACATACTTCGTAGCACCGTCCATGGCACCGAAGAAGCTTGCTTCGTTCTGGATCTTCTCACGTCTCTCCTTAGCTTCCTGATCTGTGATAGCGCCGGTATTAAGGTCGGCATCGATAGCCATCTGCTTACCGGGCATTGCATCCAGGGTGAAACGGGCTGATACTTCAGCTACACGTTCAGAACCTTTGTTGATTACCATGAACTGAACAAGGATAAGCATCGCATAAACGATGGCACCAATGATCAGGTCACCTGCACCAACGAAGGAACCGAATACTTCGATAACCTTACCTGCATCACCACCAGTAAGAATAAGTCTGGTGGACGATACGTTAAGGGCTATTCTGAATATTGTGGTGAACAAAAGGATTGTAGGGAAGAATGACATGTCCAATACTTCCTTAGAGAACATCGCCGTAAACAATATGACAAAAGAAAGTGACATATCGAAGGCAAGAAGGAAATCCATCAGCCATGTCGGAATGGGGATAATAAGCATCATTACAGCCGCAACGAAATAAAGTGCAACGCCGTAATCAAATGCACGTTTTCTGATAGTTTCAAGGATGTTATTCATCTAATGCTCCCCCTTTCCCCATTTTTACATACTTATACACTTCTAGTATATCGCATACTATATCTTGTATTCAAGAGAAAAATGAAGCACAAGTATAACATCTATGTCAAAATATAAATTTTCGAGCAAATATAGTTTAAAAGCAGGCTCTGTGGCCTTATACCCTGCCCTGAAGGTGATATACGAAAGCAAGGACTTCTGCGACAGCCTGGTAAAGCTCCGGAGGTACAAACTCGCCCACCTCAACATTTGCATAAAGCATACGTGCCAGTGGCTTATTTTCTACGATTTCAATATTGTTTTCCTTAGCTACATCTTTTATCTTCTGAGCCAGATAATCTTCACCCTTGGCAATAACTCTCGGAGCCTCGTCAAGATCGGCGTCATAGGAAATTGCAACAGCGTAATGAGTAGGGTTGGTGATGACTACGTCAGCTTTGGGAAGTTCCTGCATCATACGACGCTGGGAAGCCTGCTGCATTCTTCGTCTCTGCTGACCTTTGATCTGAGGATCTCCTTCAGTGTTCTTGTATTCATCTTTTACTTCCTGCTTGGTCATCATCATATCCTTACGGAATTTCCTGCGCTGGAAAATAACATCCGCAGCTGCGATTATGACATAAACGGCAGCTATTCTGATTCCGATATCTATGACCGTATGCCCCATGAGACCGATCGCCTGTGACAGAGGCATATCATAAAGCGTAAAAAGCGATGCAGAAACACCTGTAAAATAGTTATATACAACAAAACCAATGATTATTATTTTTCCGATAGCCTTGAACAGCTCAAAAATAGATCTTGTAGAAAAAATCTTCTTAAATCCGCTTATGGGATTAAGCTTACTGAGCTTTGGCTGCAAGGGCTTTGTAGTAATCTTCCATCCAACCTGAGCGATGTTTGCAATAAGTCCTATCAAAATTGCCGCAGCAAAAAAAGGAAATGCCAGCATAAACACTCTGACTAAAGCCTGATTCATTACGGTCTTAATATTTTGAAGCGGCAATAAGCCATCGTACATGGTGGTAAACTCCGGGATCTGCCCATACACATAGTTGAACATTCCCGTAAAGCTCTCTGCCATATATCCATAAAGGAGTCTAAGCAAAATAAAGAGCGCAAGAAGACCTGCTGCATTTCCAACCTCACGGCTGTTCGCAACCTGTCCCTCATCTCTTGCATCCTGCAGCTTTTTAGCGGTAGGCTCTTCAGTTTTCTCACCGCCCGGGCCATCAGCAAAGAACTGCAGATCATAACAAAGAAGCATTTCTGTATTAAATTTTCCCGCTTCTTCAAATAAGATCATCAATAAATGCCCTCATAAGCACCTTCATATTGGTAAAAATAAAGTCAGATGCATTATATAAAAGTGTGCTGGTCATATACATAAGAGTAAGTCCCAAAATGAGCTTTAACTGCATACCTACGGCAAACATGTTCATCTGAGGAGCTACTCTTGCAAGCACGCCTAAAATAACGTTAACCACAAATGTAACAATGAAAATCGGAAGACAGATTCTAAATCCGATAACCATATAAGCACCAAAAAATGTAAGCATGGAATCAAGAAGCTTATCCGAGTGGAACACAGCGCCGTTTACAGGAATAAGTGTAAAAGAATCAGCAAGGGCTGATACAAGATACCTGTAAAGACCGCTCACAAGCATCATTCCCATAAATGCATACTGATAAATACCTGCTGAAACAGATACCTGCTCTCTTGAACCGGGAGACATGATCTGAACCATGGACAAGCCCACCTGCATATCCACTACCTGACCTGCCAGCGTCGATATCATGGTGCAAATCTGAGCCGCATATCCAATTAAAAGTCCTGTAAAAAACTCCTTGGCAACGATTACGGTAAAGCCAAGTATCGTATCATAATCCAGTGTCTGAACCGGTGCAGTACCATACAAAAGTATGGATAAAAACATGGAAAAGCATATTCTTACCCATTGAGGTGTATTACTCATACTGAAAAAGGGTGCCACATAAACAAACATAGTCACCCTTACCAGAATAAGCAAAAATATTTCAAGATCACCAAAGGTGAAGCTGTAATCTATCAAATCCTCTTACCCCACACCTAATGTATATACAAGCTAAAATCAGACCAGATTTTAGTTACATAGTTAGCAAGCTCTGTAAGCATCCAGTTACCAAGTACCATAAGTGCCAAAAAGGTAAGGATTATCTTGGGAACGAAGGTCAGTGTCTGATCCTGAATCGATGTAACCGTCTGGAAAATCGAAACCGCAAGACCCACGATCAAGGACACCAAAAGAACAGGAACTGCAATTTTTATTACCATAAACAGGCCATTACCCATGATCGCAGTGACGTCATCAACTGTCATAATCCTCCTCCTTTCTAGTAGAACGTCTTAACAAGACTACCAATTATCAGATTCCAACCATCAGCAAGAACAAAAAGCAGAATCTTGAATGGCATTGAAATAGTCGTAGGCGGCAGCATCATCATACCCATACTCATAAGTACCGATGATACTACCATATCTATGACGATAAACGGTATAAATATCAAAAATCCTATAATAAATGCGGTCCTAAGTTCGCTTATAAGGAAGCTTGGAATAAGTACCGCATTGGGAATCGTCTCAAGCTGACCATCCCATTCCATCTGATCTATTTCCATGAAAAGACGAACATCCTTGGTCTGAGTCTGACCATACATGAACTCTCTTATAGGCTTCATTCCAAGATCAAAAAGCTCCTGCTGCTCAATCTCTCCTCTCTCAAAGGGCTGTATCGCAGTATCATAGACCTCTGTGAGAGTGGGCTGCATTATGAAAAATGTAAGGAACAATGCAAGTCCCATAAGCACCTGATTGGGCGGAGCTGTCTGGGTAGCTATGGCTGCCCTTGTAAAATGCAGAACAATGATGATTCTGGTAAAACAGGTCATCATTATCAAAAGGAACGGAGCAAGGGCAATAAAAGTCAGAGTAATGAGAATTCTCAGGGCTCCGTTAATTGTGCCATTACCGTTGTCGTAGGTTACCGTAACGGTATTTGCTATATTAAGTTCCTTTAGATCATCTGCATCCTTTGACTCTCCGGCTTCGTGAATATTGGTTCTTTCACTGTCAGTTCCTGTCAAATGCGTCTCTCTGTCCCTTGTGGGATCAGTCGTATGCGTATCATCCACATAAGAAGTAGATGCCTTGGCGGTTATGGGACTTATTCCATAACCCAAAAAAATCATAACAAAAGAAAGGCATAAACATAGAATGCCTCTCCTAAGCCATGATTCTCTCTTCTTTACTCCCCTAAAACTTTTCATACCTTACTTCTTCTTAAACCTGTCCATCATTTTACTAAGCTCCTTACTAAAATCAGGAATCTCAGCCTTTGCAAATTCCGGCGGTTTGTATTCATCTTGCGTTAATTCCGTAAGCAACGTCACGCTGTCCTTACTGACTGAAATAACAAGATACTTTGATGCAACCCTGATTATCTGAATATATTTGGTATTAGATAATCTCTGGGTCTCAAGGATCTCAATATTTCCGCCTGCCACATTATTCTTCTGGTATTTGGCGATCCACATTGTTACATAATAAGTGGCACCAAGTACCAGAATAAAAATGATAAGTACAGTGATAAGCTGCGAAATAGATGCTACTGACATTTATTTTGCCTTTTCATTTATTGTACTATTTCAGTTACGCGGACGCCGAAGCTCTCCTCAATTACTACAACCTCTCCCTTTGCAACGAACTTGCCGTTTACGAGAACGTCAACGGGTTCACCGGCAACCTTCTCAAGCTCTATGATAGTGCCGGGTGCAAAGTCAAGAATGTCAGAAATCGCTTTTGCGGTTCTTCCAAGCTCAACGGTTACCTCCAAAGGAACATCCTTGATAAGTCCGATATTCTCTCCGGCAGCCATTGCGGGATTGCCTCCTGCAAAGCTCTGGAACTGAGCCGGCTGAACATTCATATTCGGCATCATCTGAGGCATCATCATCTGAGGCATCATCTGCATGCCCATCTGCGGCATACCCATTTGAGGCATCCCCATCTGCGGCATTCCCATCTGGGACATATCCTGAGCAGGCATTCCCATATCAGGCATAGGCGCAGCTGTGGGAGCCGGAGCAGGTGCGGGAGCAGGTGCTGCTTCTGCAGGAGCTTCAGACTGATCTGCACCATCAGCACTTACAGTATCCTTAAGACTCTTAGCAAAGTCTACAGGATAAAGCTGCATCAGAGTTGAATCCACCAGATCACCGATCTGGAGCTTGAATGTAACCCTACAGAATGTTCCTGTAAGGAAATCAGATATATCACTGGGATCATCATCAATCATATCAAGAAGCGTTGCAACCGGCGGGCTGATATCAACCTTCTGACCTGTCATGGTAGAAAGTGATGTTGCTGCTGCACCCATCATCTGGTTCATTGCTTCTGAAATAGCTGACAGCTGAAGTTCTCCAACCTCACCATCAGTATTGGTTCCGTCACCACCCATCATAAGGTCTGTGATAACCATAACGTCATGCTCTTTAAGTATGAGGATATTGGTTCCTTCAAGACCTACGGTGTATTTGATCTGAATGAAAACACAGGGCTTTTCATAGTTATCAAGCACTGTATTCCAGTTTGCAAGCTCTACCTGGGGCGTTGTGATATTAACCTTCTGATTTACAAGGGAATACAATGTCGTTGCAGAGGAGCCCATACTGATATTGGCAACCTCTCCAATGGCATCCTTTTCATCATCCGTCAAAAGACTCTCGTCAATTTCAGCGGCCTGGAAACCAGAACCGCCCGAAGGAGCACTTCCTGCATCTGCTGCAGGGGCGTCTGCGGGAGCATCTGCCGGGGCATCTCCGCCTCCTGCATCTCCACCACCTGATGTGTCCATACCGGCGAGCAGGGCATTAATTTCGTCTTGTGAAAGCATTCCATCCATGCTGCTACTCTTCCTCCTCTCTTACTACCGACGTTATTCTGACGGCATACTTATCTTTCGTAGTTCCCGGCAAAGCCGTAAATTTGTAAATATCCCCTACATATACCTGCAGTTCGCTATTTACCTGATTATCAAGTCTGATAATATCGCCTCTTTGAAGCGATACGAAATCACTTACTGAAACATTACATTTTCCAAGTACTGCTTTTACAGGCACATCCACATGTCTTACAAGGGATTCAAGATGATCACCATAAGTGTCATCATCATGCTTCTGCATTGTTGAGAACCAGAACTTGGTATTGAGCTTATCCATGATGCTCTCCAGTGTGAAGTAAGGAAGACAGATGTTCATAAGACCTTCTGTATCACCTATCTTCATATTGAGAGTTACGATGGCGATCATATCTGTAGGAGATATAACCTGAGCAAACTGTGGATTAGTCTCAATCCTCTCCATTATGGGATTGATGGCTATAACGTTCTCCCAAGGCTCAACCATAAGCTGCATACATATAGTAATCAGCTTCTCAATAAGAGGCATCTCGATATCGGTGAAGGGTCTTGGTTTATCAATACCTGTTCCCTCTCCTCCAAGCATTCTGTCTATAAAGGAAAAACCGATATTGGCCTGAAGCTCCATTATTATGGTTCCCTGCAAGGGCAGGAAATTTATGATACCCAAAATTACAGGGTTACTAAGTGCATTACTAAATTCTGAATAGGTAACCGTTTCTGAGTTCGCAACCGAAACCTGTACGTTTTTTCTAAGATACAAAGGAAGTGTTGTGGACAACAATCTTCCATAATGTTCATAGATCATCTCCAGGGTTCTCAGGTGCTCCTTAGAGAACTTGGCAGGACGTTTGAAGTCATAGTCCTTGACCTTTTTCTCATCGGTAGCTGACATCTGATCTACGTCGAGTTCACCCGTATTAAGCGCCGCCAGTAGGTTATCTATCTCATTTTGTGATAATACTTCACTCAAGCGCAGACCACCTCAATTCCATAAAAACAACCATAAACTATTTTCATACTCCCCAATAATTACTGATAAACCTTGCTACTGAAGCTTACATCATATATGAAGCTTGATCCGAAGATTTCCTGAATCTTCTCAAGAAGTGTAGCCTTGGCTTCATCCTCATACTGTCTGATCTCATCAAGTGTATATGAGCCTATAACCTCTGTAATCTTCGACTTTATCATATCCTCATAAGTAGGAAATTTCTCAGCGTTTCCATAGGTCTCATAATCCGGATTGGATGTATCCATGGAAAGAACCACTGTAGCAAGCATGTAATGTGTTTTGCCATCACCGCTGTCCTTAAGGGTGATAGTCATATCTGCTATCGTATAGTTACTTACGTTTGCTATATCAACATTGCCCGTAGCAGATCCTGAAAATCCCTGACCATTTTCACCGCCGTTAGCTTCTATCTGCAAAGCAGCAGCTATATCGCCGATGAGCTTTACCGCCTGGTTATTGGTAGTAAGTACTGTCAGCATCATAAACCCCGTCATAACAGTATTCACTAAAAGAAGTGCCAGGATAATAATTGAAAGCAGATTCTTTTTCATGTTTTTCTCCCTCACATTTTATGATTACCAATCCTTAATACATAGGACTTAAAGGATTGTAAATACGAATCTCTACTCGTCTGTTCTTGGATCGTCCCTCAGGTGTTGAATTATCAGCCACCGGCTCATATTCACCTCTTCCTGAGTGCTTAAGGTTAGCAGGATCAAGAGTTGTATTCTCAACAAGGTAATAGAATACAGAAAGGGCACGGCCATCACTAAGCTCGTCATTATTACTGTACTTACCTGCTCTGTTCATGGGAACATTATCTGTGTGTCCCTCAATCTCTATGGTGCCTCCGGCATATCTCTCAAGTACAGCTCCAACCTTATTAAGGATTGTTTCAGCGCCGGGCTTAAGTACCGCTTCACCTGAATCAAACAGGATTGCACCCTGCAGTGTAAGCTGTACGAATTGACTGGTAAAATTCACATCTATCTGATTTGATACATCCATAGCATCAAGTGATTCAGAAACCTGAGCTGCAAGCTGTTCGGAAGCCTTAAGCTGTTCCTGCTCAAGCTCTTCCTTGGCTTCCTCCGCTGTGGGGGTAGCTGCTGCGCTTTCGCTTTCAGAACCGGTACCTTCAGCATCACCCTCAGTCCCTGAACCTTTATTTTCAGCATTTTCCTCGGAATCTGCACCGCCGGTTCCGGGATTTATTCCCGATGAATCACCGTTTTCATTAACACCGGCTCCTCCGTTTTCACTGGCATTTTCGCCAGTTGTATCGGTAACATCTTCATTCTGAGAGCCGGACTGTGAAATACCCATGGAAATTATGTAATTGGAAAGCTCGTTGAGCTGTGAAATACCATCTCCGACAAGTGCTCCCTGTCCCAAAGCAGCTTCACCGCCATTGAAAATACCAAATGCTGAACTGAATGACGCAGCTATTTCTTCAAACTTGGCAGCATCCATATTCGCCATTGAGAAAAGCAACACGAAGAAACAAAGGAGAAGGTTCATCAGATCACCGAATGTACCCTGCCAGGCCGGCAAGCCGGGCTTTATTTCTTCCGGTTTTTTTGCCATTACTCTCCGCCTCCATCGCCTGTGCCATTCTCTGCCTCATAAGCTGCTCTGTTTGCAGGTGACAGGAATGACTTAAGCTTCTCTTCAGTAACACGGGGGTTCTCCCCGGCCTGAATTGACAAAAGTCCCTCTATGACAATACTTTTCATTGTATATTCTGCGTTATCTCTTGCTTTTAGCTTATTCTCAGCAGGGAAACAGAACCAGTTCGCAAGAACTGAACCGTAGAACGTCGTGATGAGGGCAACCGCCATGGACGGTCCGATTGATGACGGATCTGACATGTTCTGTAGCATCAGAACCAGTCCAAGCAGTGTTCCGATCATTCCCCAGGAAGGTCCCATACCTGCAACATCACCGAAGAAGGAATAGTTCTCTTTATGTCTCTCGGACATGGCATCTATCTCTGCCTCAAGAATTCCCTTAACAAGCTCGGGCTCAGTACCGTCGACAATAAGCATAACGCCCTTTTTCATGAAAGCGTCCTCGATATTGCCGGCAGCTTCTTCCAGAGCAAGAAGGCCTTCCTTTCTGGCTGTATTGGAAAGATCTATAATCTGCTTGATAACTGTTTTAGTGTCATCAGCGGGCATTTTAAAAATAAGTGTGTAGGATTTAAGTCCGCTGATAAAACTGGGCAGACTTCTCGAAGCCAAAACCGCCATGAAAGCTCCACCGAAGGTGATCATCGCCGACGGAGCATCCAGGAAGTATTTAACACCCGTGATACCTGCCGAAAACACGATACTCAATATCATGAAAATGAAACAAAGGCCAATGCCAAGTATTGATCCTATATCCACTTAGTTTACCCCCTCATAAAAGTAATAGTAAAATATCGGATTATCAGCTCTGCGATCCACTGCCCTGCGAATCACGTCGCTCATTACATTTCTTCATTATTTCGGAAATGGTCTCCTGAACTATGAGCTTCCTTCCGTTGGCCATTATGATAACGGTATCGGGATTAGCTTCCACCGTCTCTATAAGGTCTTCATTAACAAGTATTGCCCGACCATCCATTTTGGTAATCTCAATCATTCCAAATCTCCGAAATTGAAACAAAATTACATTATTTAATAAGATAATTTCATTTTATCACGCTTTTTTCGTTTTTGTATGCATGAAATACCGAAAAACAAGGGATTTGTATTTTTATTTCAATTTTTTTCAAAAATTATGAAATAATATTTCATGCAATATCTTGTGCATACTATCAATTGAATTATACAACATATCGTGATTTATTTAAAGTTTTAATAACGTTTTTTGTCTCCGGAATTTCAAAAGGTAAATCTTTAATGTTTTTTTTCTGATTAGTTTATCCGGTGTTTATAATCTTTTGAAAGAAATTTGAATTTGAATATGGTTTTTTGAATTTTTATTTCATTATATATAGCATAATTATGAAATTAATTTTCAGAGCCGCAACTCCACCATCTCCCTTCAATTTTTCTAACCAAAACTAAATACGAAAATAGGCCAGGACCTGTATTGCCCTGACCTATTCTGATTTTGCCCTCTACCAGGTTCTCCTCTTCCGAAGAGGTTCTTCCTATTTTCCCCGAACCTCTACGGGTGATTACCTATTATCTCTTAAGGTTTGTAAGCTCCTCAAGGAGTGTATCTGATACTGTAATGATTCGGCTGTTAGCCTGGAATCCACGCTGAGTTGTGATCATGCTTGTGAATTCGCTTGAAAGATCTACGTTACTCATTTCCAGAACGCCGGTTGTGATGTAGCCACCGTCTGATGTTACATCCTGAACCTTTGCTTCGCCGGAGTTAAGTGTCTGGCAGTAGAGGTTGTCACCCTGCTTTTCAAGACCGGATGCATTAGCGAACTCTGCTGTTGCGATCTGTCCAAGAAGCTTTGTCTGGCCGTTTGAATATGTTGCGTAGATTGTTCCGTCCTTACTTACTGTCATACCGTTCATGGTACCAACTGCTCTACCTGTCTTAAGACTTGCAAGATCGCCCTTTACAGCTCCGATTGTGGATGTTGCCATGGTGTTGTAATTAGTTGTTGATGAGAAATCAAGGTTAACATCTGTGAAGCCTGCCATCTTGGGCTGTCCGTCGATAACTGCATCCTGCTGGAAGTTAAGTGTGATCTTTTCTTCGGGCTGAACGATATCACCGGTCTTTGCGTTGTACTTAAGTGTAATGCTGTTGTTTACAATCTGAAGACTTCCGTCATCAAGAATGTGGTATGTAAGTGTCTCGTAGTTCTCTGCTGTTGCATCAGGTGTATAGTTATAAACATCTGCAAAGAAGTCTGCTGTTGCTGTTGCGTCGTTGATCTCTGATACATATCCTGTTCTGGGAACTGCATCATATACGATTTTGCCTTCTTCACTGGCATTTCTGAAGGTTGCTGTGGTCTCATCCACGTCAACTTCAAATGTGAGCTGTGTTTCTTTTGTGGTCTTTGTAATCTCGTAAGTATTAACACCGGCTGTATTCATTGTACCGATAGTGAGCTTAGAGCCATCCTCGCTGATTGAATATGTAACGTCATCTCCTGCAGGTGTATAGCCGTAAACAGCTGTGAGTATATTCTTCTGGCTGTTTGTAAGGCTTGATACTGTTCCCGAAAGCGGAACTGCTGTATCAACTTCAGATTTATTATTTCTAAATACGATGTTTGATCCTGTATTCAGATATACTGAGTATGCCTTGTCATTTACATAAGCACCTTCCTCTGATTTGGTGGATGTGGTCTTTGTGATTGTCATCTCACCTGTATCCTTGTTGATCGAGTACTTGTATGTAAATGATGCATTTCCTTCTGTTGCAGGGATATCAGATGCTGACATTCCGTAGCACTTAAGAAGGTCAATTGATGTAGCGTCGTTTGCAAGAAGTGTTCCTTCAAGAGGATAAGTAAGATCATCACTTCTGTTGTTAAAGATAGCATGATTATTAGCTGTATCTGCCTTGAAGGTGTATGCTGTCTTACTGTAACCAACCGTACTTGAAGATGCAGTTTCCTTAATAGTAGTCTTTAATACTGTAAGATCTCCGTTATCTGCGATTGTGTATTTGTAAACGTAATTCTCACCAAGGCCTGCATTAGATTCAATAAGATCAGCCTTGTTGATACCCATATCTGCAAGAAGTGAATCGGATGATGACTGACTGAGTGTTCCGGTCTTGGGAACGTTTGTCTGTGATCCAAAGTTTACAGTGTTATCATCTGTTCCTGGTGTTACGGAAAGATTTGTTGCATAAAATGCCTGATTATTGGTGGTTGTTCTTGTTGTAACTGAAAGGCCTCCTGTTGCAGGATCTATGCTGTATGTGTAGGTCTTAAATGTATTATCATTTACCTGGCTCTTGTAATCAGAACTCTTAAGTCCGTAAATCTTAAGTATCTCAGAAGGAAGTCCTGTTGAGAATGTTGTTGTTGCAAGATCTACAGTAATATCTGATCCGCTGTTTGTGTCGTTGAATGTAATTGTTGTTCCGGTGCTGCTAACCATATCAAAAGGTGCCTGAACTGTAGCTGTTGATTCTGAGTATGAGTTAGTTGTAAGTGAAAGGCTTGATACACCGTCACTTGAAATCTGATATGTGTAGGTCTTGTCATCTGAAAAATCGAGGCTTGCTACATCAAGACCAAACATTGTGTTCAGTACTTCCATCTGCTTATCGCTGAGCTGGTCTGCTGACTTTATCTCAACGCTTCTGGGTACTGTTGCATAGCTTGAATTGGTGTATGTTCCATAAGTGAAAGTTGTATCTGTTGATGCATTCTTGAAGAACTGTCCAAGATTTACAGATTCCTTATCTGATGCATCTACAGGGAATACGCTTATAGAACCATCTTCATTGATTGTGTAATAATCTGTACTTGCTACTGTATTGTCTCCGCCGAGACCAACTGTGAGGTTGTAAACATTCCTAAGGAGTGTGGGTGCCTTTTCAACGAGACTTGAGATGGATCCTGATGCAGGAATTCCGCTGTATGCGGTTGAACCTGAAGGATTTCTGAAGGTAACGTTCTTAGCTCCTACTGTTGCTGTGTAGTTAATTGTTGTAATTGTCTTTGTCCAGGAATTACGAAGTCCGTAGTTAGCTTCTTCGTTGTCGCCGTCTGTAAAGCTTACATAGCTGAGCTTTTCAGCGCCGATTGTATTTCCGTTAGAATCGAGGATGTCCTCGAGAGTCATTGTATATGTGTGCTCAAGATCATTTACATCTCGAACTGCGAATTTTGCTGTATAGAGATAACCTAAGTTGTCATAGAACTCAAGAGTAACTGTTTTTCCGTTATCGCTTGTGATGTTTGTGTCGTGAGCATCGATATTTCCGCTTACAACAGCCTCTGTTGTTCCTTCCGGAGGATAAGTCATGTTTTCAGCACTCATAAGCTGAAGCTTGCCTACTCCACCGTTTGTGTTAACTGTGATTTCACCTGTTGTCTCATCTTCTACAGCTGTCCATCCGTATACGAAATAACCGGTTGACTGCATTGCCAGGTTGCCTGCACCGTCAATGTAGAAGGAACCGTCTCTTGTATACATGGTCTGGTTTCCATCATTAACAATATAGAAGGCATCACCGGTAATACGCATATCAAAAGGATTATTTGTTGTTTCTGTTGCGCCTTGCTGTGTGATGGCCGTAGCGATGGCACCGGATTTAGCACCAAGACCGATCTGTCTTGCGTTTATACCACCGGTAGTCTCGGTTGCACGGGATGCACGCTGTGTGGTCTGATACATCAGATCACTGAAGGTGATTGACTGTGACTTGTAGGATGTTGTATTGACATTGGCGATGTTATTACCGATAACATCCATTTTGACCTGGTGGGTCTTAAGTCCTGCAACACCAGAAAAGAGTGATCTCATCATAAGGCATGTCCTCCTGATTAGACATAAAGTCAGAGGGACGGGTCACATATTAAGTTGACAGTTTGGGATTTGAGATTTGAATTTGAATTCCTTCTGTCGGTCGGGAATTCTTTGACCTCCTTAGATACTCACCTGTCTGTGTGAGCTTACGGATGCTCTGCCCAACATCCTCGGTCCGGTCTGTTTTCTCGTATCCTTTTGTCTCCTAAAGTTATGCGATTACCGCTCCGTCTATATTGGTAAATACGTTACTGCCAGTTTCCTGACTGTCCATTGCTGTAACAACTGTGCTGCTTGGTACATTTACGATGAATGCAAGCTGATCTACCAGGATAAGCGAGTCATTTATTCCTTTCGCACTTGCCTGATTCCTTGCGTTATTCAGGCGGTTCATCTGATCAGTAGTAAGTTCGATGTTACGGTCGTTAAGTCTGTTTGATGCATGCTTTGAAAATTTAACACCGTCCCTTGAGTTTTCGATCTGGCTGAGGATCTTACCGAAGTCTGAATTCTGTACGCCGACTGTTCCTCTGCCTTTTTCTGTTTTATTTATGGGATACTGATTCTGAACCTGCTCTATGGAAAGGAATCCGCTGTTATTATGAATCATTTACGGCTTTCTCCTTTCTCAAAAAAAACACAAAGTTCATTTGCTGTACCGATATATATTTCGGTCAAATAATCAAAAACATAACCATCTTTAACAAATTTTTTATATTTATTAAGCGGTTGTCTCTGATCCTCCTTCGTTGTTGCTTTCGGTATTTGTACTTTCTGTTTTTGTTGCTTTTTCAGCCTGCTGCTTCTCGTACTCTGTTTCATTCTTTACAGCTTCTGTTACAAGCTCATCTGCTCTTGCCTTATACTTTTCAAGCTCTGTGATGTACTTCTTGTCTACAAGTGCAATTGCGTCACTGGACATGTTCTGATAGAAGTTGTATGCCGTGTAAATATCATTTGCGTGTGTGTAGTTCAGATTGTTGTAATCCGGGAACTTCTCAATCATTTCTACCAGATCATCTGCCTGATCATGAGCTTCAACGAACTTGGAATCTGCTACGCTACTAACAGTATCCATCTTGTAGTCCTTGCCATCGATGTTAAGGTATGCTTCTCCACCGCTGTAGGTTACATAGTCAACCTTGCCCTGAACCTTGTTTCCATT
The DNA here is from genome assembly GCF_000424165.1 of Butyrivibrio sp. AE3006. Taxonomy (NCBI): domain Bacteria; kingdom Bacillati; phylum Bacillota; class Clostridia; order Lachnospirales; family Lachnospiraceae; genus Butyrivibrio; species Butyrivibrio sp. AE3006. Next base: position 77,689 of record NZ_AUJJ01000012.1, read on the forward strand.
ATCGTCGGTAACTATTACTGTTTTACCAACCATCTCGGACGCTCTGGACATTGCAAAGGATTCTGCCATGTTGGAGAGCTGCTCAACCTGCGTAAATGTTGCATACTGATTGATGTACTCAGTATTGGATGTAGGCTCAAGAGGATCCTGATACTTCATCTGTGCACAGAGAATGTTCATGAAAGCGTCTTTGTCATAACCGTTGGATGTTTTCTCCTTTTTTGCACTGGAGTTGTTGGTATCGACAACTTTTCCATTCTCTACTACTGCGTTAACACTCATCCTTGTACCTCCTGTTTCTCTTAAGCTGAGAAATCAACTGAGTTTCCGTTTATTGCCATCATCTCTGCTGTGAGTCTGTCGGTCTCATCTACCTGCTCTAAGCCTTCGATGCCTTCAGGTGTAATATCTCCAAGTCTGATTCTTCTCATGGGCTTTCTGATGATGTTCTGATTCTCCTGATCTTCCTCTTTCTGGCTCTGTGAGTCATTAAGTGTCTGATCAAAACCACCTGCGTTGACTGTTACTTCAACTGCAGTTACCTTGATGCCCTGCTCATTGAATTTTTCCTGAAGCTGCTGAAGCTGGCTTTCAATAGCTGCTCTAACGTCTTCATTCTGAGTCATGAACTTGGCGATCATGTTTCCGTCTTTTGCCTGCTCGATCATTACGTTTACTGTTCCAAGGCTTGCGGGATGAAGCTGGAGTTCCATTGATGTTGATTCCGCTTTGATATTGACCTTGATGAACTCAGTAATCTGATCCATGATCTTTTGTGTGTCTGCCATAGGTGCCTGCTGGGTCTGTGCTGCAGCTTCCGAAACCTCTGAAAGTGAAGAAGAAATCTGGTTGAAGAAATGGTTGAACATTGGTGTGTTCTGACCCTTTTCATCTGAATTTCTCTTGTTGCCACCATCATTGTTTCGTCCGAACTCTTCAGGAAGCTCAATTACTTCTTCTGCTACTTCAGGCTGTACAAAGGCTGTATTATCGGAAATCTCTCTGACAATTCCTTCCTCTTCCGTAACCTCAAGCTTTACAGGTTGCTGAACCATAACAGGTGCCTGCTCTATCTGTGCTTCAACAAGAGTCTCATTGAAGGTATTTACTACTGGCTCACCCTGTGCTTCCTCCTTGGGAAGATTCTCTGCGAACTCTTCAAGAGCTGCGCTTAGCTGTTCCTCAGTAAGATCGAATTCTTCCATAAGATCCTGTCTTGCTGTATACACCGCATCCTGCATATTCTGAACATTCAGATATATGTCTGCGTTGGTTACTACAGCCATTGCATCATCACCTGCTGTAAGCTGTCCGATAAGCTGTGACATATTAGCGGGATTAAGAATTGCGATATTTGTAAGACCAAGGGTCTCCATTGCATTCTGTATATCCTCAATGTCCAGTGAAAGCTCATCTGCAAGATTCTGTAAGAGCTGCATCGCTTCATCGATAAGAGCTGTATTTAATGCATCGCTGTTTGCCGTAATCTCTGCATTTCCTTCAGCTTCTTCACTGATAACGATAACGCCTTCTTCAGCTTCTGTTTCCTGAGTCTGTTCTGCGACATTCCCGTTTTCAGCAGTGCTTGTAACAGCGTTGTTTTCTGTTACCTGTGTGTTGTCCTTTTCATCGGATACCTTAGCTTTGCCGTTCTTTGTGGCATCGCCGGCCTTTGAAGCCGCATCCATCCTTTCTGTAGTCGCATCTGTCAGATCTGGTGTACGCTGATTATCAGCTTTTGTAACAGTCTGATTTAGAGTTTTGTTAAGAGAAGTAGTTACAGATGCAGCTTTGTTTTCGGTATTTGCCTGAGCAAGAGCTTTACGGAAGGCATCCTTAACATCACTGCTGACTGCAATTCCCTTTGCAGGTGCATTGTTTACGAGTGTATTGACGTTTGCAATACCAGGAATCGCGTTACTTATCATGTACTGCATTCCTCCTTTCTTTTTATGTTTAGTATGCGCATACTTCTACAAAAAATATATCGGCCGCAGGGATAAAAACTTAACCCACACGGCCGAAAAATATTAAAAGATTATAAAATATTAATTTCCTGTTGTAATACCGGAAACCGATGCGGTATGTGCCTTGGGTTCCATATAGTCCGTAACCTTACCTGCATACTCTTCCGTCATCTTATCAAGAATGGCACCTCTGTTCTCAGCACTCATCTCCCAAAGTATCTTGGATATAAGTCTTACAGCATCACCGGTGTCATTCTCCATCATCTTATCAAAGATAGCCGCTGCTTCCTTGGCCTTCATGGATGAATATGCTTTTACATACTGCTCAAGCTCTTTGTCATCAGACTGCTTTTGAAGAATCTGAGCATATATCTGTGCAGCTATATCGGGTTCTATCAGCTCGTAGTATTTCTGATATTCTGCAGGATCTGGAGCATTGTCTGCATAGACGATGTTCTTGTAAAACTCTTCCTTCTCAGCTTCAAACTGTGCCTGTTCTTCTTCGAAGGGTTCAAGTCTTGCTACCTCTGCCTGGAGCTTCTCATTTTCCTCCTGCAGGGTCTGATTGTCTTCCATTTCCTTTCGAAGCTCATTCTCAAGTCGTTTGATATAAATGTTAGCTTCTTCAAGGCTGTTGGCAAGTGCTTCAGTTTCACCGTCGGACACAGCAGTTTCAGGCGTCTCTTCCTGTATTGTATAGCTTCCTTCCGGAAGAATCCTGTTTATTCCGGGGATATCACCTATTATCGGAGCAAGGACATTGGATCCGAATCCGCCAACATCCATTTTTATAAGCATGACCATAATTATGAGCCATATCAGAATAATGAAAAATGTAACAACAAGCGTAGCTACTCCACCGCCGTCATCTCCGTTGAGCTCAGCTCTTCTCTCAGCAAGTTCTTCCTGGCGTTTCTTCGCAGCTTTTTTCTGCTCCTTCAGTTCTTTTCTGAGGGCTTTACGGTCTTCTTTTAATTTTTTTCTGGCGGCTTTATCATCACCATCCGGCGGTGGCAAAACCGAATTTTCATTAATTATTTCTTCAGCCATTAGTTACCCTCTCTGGATCGTCTGGTATAAGTAAAGCTTGTTCTCTCGTCCATTTCTTTGGACTCTGCTTCTTTTTCTTCTTCCACGTACTGTTCAAAGGCTCTTTCCCTGAGTCTTTCCTGCATTTTGCGCTCCTGAATCGCTCTTGTAAGCTTAATTCTGGCCATTTCATACCTGGCTTCATAGCGCTCTATGACATGCTCCTGGTCTAGGATCATGACTTCCATCTGCTTCTCTGCGTAGTTGTTATCCATGATGGCCTGAACATCCATAACAGCAGAGCTTCTAAGCTTATAGCCTTCCTGGATATAGCCCTGTTGGCGTTTTTTAAGTTCATTCAGAATATCCAGCTGATCGTTCAACTCCTTGTTGGCCACGGAGAAATCAGATTTTGCCTGCTCTTCCTGCTGAATTCTCAGATTGAGGACACCCTGCAGTTTATAATTAAATCTGGGCATAAAACCTACCTACCACTAATCAGTCAGAGAACAGTCTCTCAAGCATATCTACAACTTCTTCGTAGGAGAACTTCTCATCTGTCTCCTGCATCAAAAATGCATTAACAGCATCTATTTTGGATACGGCATAATCAATATTTTTATTGGCACCGCTCTTATATGCGCCGATGTTTATCAGATCCTCAGCGTCATTATATGTTGCAAGAACATTCTTAAGCTTACCTGCAGCCTTCTTCTGTTCCTGAGGTGCAATAGCGCTCATACATCTGGAAATACTGGCAAGAACATCTATGGCAGGATAGTGATTCTTTTGAGCAAGCTTACGGTTAAGTACAATATGTCCATCGAGAATACCTCTTGCGGTATCCGTAATAGGCTCGTTAAAATCATCACCATCTACAAGTACTGTATACAGTCCTGTAATAGAGCCCTTTCTGGATTTGCCTGCTCTTTCAAGAAGCTTTGGCATCTCCGCATATACACTTGGCGGATAACCTCTTGAAACAGGGGGCTCGCCACTGGCAAGACCTATCTCTCTCTGAGCCATGGAGAAACGTGTAAGTGAGTCCATCATCAAAAGAACATCCTTACCCTTATCTCTGAAATACTCTGCTATGGAGGTTGCAGTCTTGGCAGCCTTAAGTCGTTCTAGTGCCGGCTTATCACTGGTGGCAACCACTACTATGGATCTCTCCATACCTTCAGGTCCAAGGTCACGCTCTATGAACTCTCTGACCTCCCTGCCTCGCTCTCCAATCAGAGCAATTACATTTATATCTGCATTGGTATTCCTTGCAAACATCCCCATAAGGGTTGATTTACCAACACCTGAACCTGCAAAAATACCTATACGCTGTCCCTTACCTACAGTTAAAAGTCCGTCAACTGCCTTAACTCCAAGGGATAGCACATCAGAGATCGGATCTCTTGTCATAGGATCCGGAGGCTGATTCTCAACTGAATAGGCTATACCGTTTTCAAGGTGAACACCTTTTCCGTAGTTGGTACCATCTATTCTGCCAAGGCCGTCCAGTGTTTTCCCAAGAAGACCCTCGCCCACATTAACTCTAAGTGGTGAGTCCGTATTCTCAACGATACTTCCGCTTCCGATACCGCTTGTGTTTTCATAAGGCATCAAAAGTACATGGTTGTCCCTGAAACCAACTACCTCAGCCATGGTGCCTTTGCCGGATGGTCTTACTGTATCTTCACCCTCTTTTCTCTTGGGATAGATATAGCAGATATCACCCATTTTAGCTTCAGGTCCTGCAGACTCTATGGTAAGCCCAACAACATTAACTACCTTGCCTCTGACTTTATAGAACACGTTGTTGCTAAGCTTTTTGTATTTTGAATAATCAACAATACCGCTAGACATTAACGCTTACTCCTATCGTAGGAAAGAAGCTTAAGCTTCCTTGCAAGCTCCGATAATTCAACTCCAAGAGAGCAGTCAAAAACGCCTCCCTCGGATTCTATAATGCATTCATTTTCCTTCAAAAGCGGGTCCTCAATTATCTCCAAAGTGGAATTGGGACTGGCCATAGCCTCCTCAAGAGAGGGCTTCTCATCACTTACAAGATCGTAATCATCGGATGAGATGTGAAGGATTATACTGATTCCGCTATCCATCTTACTAAGTGTAGTTCTGATAAGATGGAGGATTATGTCCTTATTGTCCTTGAATTCAACATTGAAAACATGCTCATAAACACTTGTAAGAGCATCTACCATATCTGGCTCTATGGTATTTATAAGCTGCTGAAAATCTGCCTGAAGTTTATTTTTCTCTTCTTCTATCTCAGCCTGTGCATCAGCTTTTAGCTGCTCTGCCTCTGCAATTCCCTGCTGATAGCCTTCTTCATAGCCTGCAGCCTTACCCTCTTCCTGGGCCTGATTTCTGATCTCCTCAGCCTGGGCCTGAGCGTCGGCTACTATCTGTTTAGCCTGCTCATCAGCCATGCGAAGCTGCTCGTCAATCTGCGCCTGTATCTCATCCAGGTTAAACTGAGGTTCTTCGGGAATCATCTCCGAAGCAGGTGGCTCTTCCATTTCCATTCCAAGGTTCATATCCTCATCGGACATTCCCTGGGATTCATCAAAAAATCCATCTTGAAACTGATTCTGCATGCCATCATCAGGCATAACCTCTTCCGACATCTGAGACATATCCGGCATCTCTGTCATCATAGGATCGAAATCCTCGCTATCCATACCTTCCATGAATTCCGGTGAGCCTGCACCTATGATATTCTGGCTGTCATCATAGGCATCTATCTGATCGTATCCGATACCCTCCGAAAAACCATCAGAAAAACCGTCGAACACTACGTCTTCGCCGTTTTCCTGTTTCGCCGCAAGAAGACGTCTGGCCTCTTCTTCCTGATGCGCCTCTATTTTTTTGTTTGCCAGCTCATTGTTGTCGATTATGCGCTTTTCCGATTCATCGACCATGATCCAGCCGGCTTTAAAAAGATTCGACGAATTAGACAACCAGATCATCACCTCCGCCTCTGGAGATTACAATTTCTCCGGAGTCTTCCAGCTTACGGATAATATTAACAATCTTCTGCTGAGCTTCTTCAACATCCTTCATACGAACAGGTCCCATGAAGTCCATATCTTCCTTGATCATAGCAGCAAGACGCTTGGACAGGTTGTTGAAGATAGCGGTCTGAACAGCTTCTGTAGATCCCTTACATGCAAGACCAAGGTCTGCATTATCAACATCACGCAGCACGCGCTGAATAGCACGGTCGTCCAGAAGAAGGATATCCTCGAACACGAACATCTTCTTTCTGATCTCATCAGCAAGCTCAGGCTGCTCGATTTCCAAAGTCTCCATGATATGTTTCTCTGTTGCACGGTCAACTGTATTGAGGATTTCAACAACAGCGTCAACACCACCGACAACAGTGTAATCCTGATTAACAAGAGCTGAAAGCTTGGTCTCAAGTACTCGCTCAACGTCCTTGATGGTATCAGGACTTGTTCTATCCATGGTAGCAATACGCTTCGCAACATCTGCCTGTCTCTCGGGAGGCAAAGCACCAAGAATAAGCGCACTCTGTGCAGGTGACATATAGGACATAACAAGAGCAATAGTCTGCGGATGCTCGTCCTGTATGAATGTAAGGAGCTGTGAAGGATCTGCCTTTCGAATAAACTCGAAGGGCTTAACCTGCAAGGATGCAGTCAGCTTACTGATAACATCCATTGCCTTGTCTTCACCAAGTGCTTTTTCAAGAAGTTCCTTGGCATAGTTAATACCACCCTCAGCTATATACTGCTGAGCGAGGCAGATTCCATAGAACTCTTCAATTATCGCATCCTTAACCTGAGGTGTTATGCTTCTGGTATTTGCAATTTCAAGCGTAAGCTCCTCGATCTCGTCCTCTTTAAGATGCTTGAATATAGCAGAGGACTTCTCCGGTCCAAGGGCAATCAAAAGGATTGCAGCCTTCTGAGTACCAGAAAGATTAGCTGTCAGCGCAGGATCATAATTTGCAGCAGGCATACCGCCGGGAGCCGCACCACCTGTACCTTCGTCTAAATCATCATCAAATTCTTCCCCATCTATTGCCATGGTCTCTCTCCCCTCAAGTATTTTTAGGTTCTTTACATATCATAATCTTCTTTCAGCCAGTTCCTAAGAAGGATAGCTGCAGCTTCCGGATTCTCTTCGATGAATTTCTCAATAAGACGAAGTGTCTCACTTCCCTCATCCATGGAAATCTCGGCAAGCTCATCAACAAATTCTTCAGGCTGCGACTCCAAAAGCTCCTCAACAGAAAGCTCCTCCGGAAGCTCTTCATCCTCAGCCTCTTCGATCTCGATCTCTTCTTTTCTGATTCTGATACTTCTGTAAATAACAAATCCAAGAAGTCCAAGAATAAGAAGAATAAGTATGATCTGAAGAATATCAGTAAATGACAACGCAGCAGCCTCGGAATCAAAGAACTCGGGCTGATCGTAAGCTGTCATTGAAATTCTGGTAGAATCGATACCGCTGGCCTTGGAAACGATATTGATAATATCATCAGAAACCTCAGTGGGAGTAACTCCTGTCTGTCTCTTGAATTCCTCCCAGGTAAGGTCACCGTGATCTTCAGGCTTATAATCATCCTGGTTGTAGATGACGTATCTGATAGCCGTTACGGAAATAGATGATTCCTCATAATTGATCTTGCCTGCGGGAGTCTTCTCATTGGTGATCTCCTCGTTAGGAAGATAATCTCTTGCTTCTTCACTTACAGTAGATGAAGACTGCTCGTTATCCTGAAGCATATAAGTAGTCTCATCATCATTGTTGGTATCTGTTCCGGGAATACCGCCAGTACCATTTACATTCTCAGCATTGTATACATCCTCATGACTCAAAACACCCTGTGTCTGATCATCTGCAGGATAATATCTGTGAGTTGTGGTCTCTTTATTTGAAAAATCAATTACAAGATTACTTGCAACCTCTACGCTGTTGTACAGATTGGTTCCGGAAAGCACACGCTTTATCTCAGCACGAATCGCCTGCTCAGCCTTGGTCTTGGCTGTAAGCTGGGTACTTGCAAGACCGGAAGCAGATGCCTCTTCTGTTCCTGAGAACAGCATATTGCTCTCGCTGTCCATGATCACGATATTATCTGTGGTCTTATTACCAAGTGCAACAGAAACAGCCTTTGCGAGGTATGCTGCATTGTCCTCGTTAAAGGCATCGGGATCTTTCAATCTAAGTATGATACTTGCTGAAGCTTCTTCGTTTTTGGAAAGAAGCGTACCGTCATTGACGGGAATAGACAGTTTTACCCTTGCTTTCTCGATAGCATCGAACTCTTCAATAAATTCGTTCTCAAGCTTATCCTCAAGGTATTTTACATATCTCTTCTGTTTATCTGATTCAGTTGTTGAAAAGCTGGAATCAGTTACGTTCTCAATACTGTAAGATGTTGCCTGAATATCATTCTGTGCAAGAAGCAGTGTAGCTGTGGTCTCCTGCTTATCAAGTACCTCGAATCTGAGTACATCCTCAGACAACCTGTAATCTATATTATTTTCATCAAGAAGCTCTACAATCTCAGCTGACTGCTTGGTGGTCTCAGCAGTAACAAGTGGTACATACTTCGGTTGGTTCAGAACCGTAGCAAGAATAATAACCGTAAGGAGCACGGCAGCGACTGCAGCCGCCATCAGCGTCTTCTGTCTAATTGTAAAGCGTCCGAACCACTCAAGGATACGATCCCTGAGCTCCAAAAGACGTTCTCGCATACTTTTCTCCTCCCATAAAACTTAAATGCTTAAATATTAAATGTTTAAAACTAAATGTTTAAAACTAAAGATATAATACGGATTGCTACGCAGCAAGCTGCTCTCGCAATCCTGCAGCCATTCGGAATCCGCCGTATCCGGCTACTTCCTCATGTCTGTTAGATTTCCAAGGTCCTACGTTTCCCAGTGCAAGCACGGAAACTCAGGACTTTTGAAATCTTTATATCTGCATGTTCATAATATCCCTATACGCTGTTAGCAGTCTGTCGCGCACAGCAATGGTATACTGAAGTGCTGTCTCAGCTTTTTGCAAAGCAATACCGAGATCATGTGTGTTGTCAGTCTCGCCAAGAGCCCATTTGATCTCTTCGTTCTCGGCATCTGACAGATAGGCATTGGTAGTATTGATGTTCTCCACTGCCCTTGTGAAAATATTGGTAAAAGAGCCATCATTGCCGAATCTGTCCCCTACAGGATTGGTAATGGTGCTGTATGCCTTCTCGGCATCACGTATGGCTCTTGAATGAACATTTCTAACCTGACTGATATCAATATCTGCCATAAATTAATCCCCCATGATTATTATGACTGAGCTATGGAAAGTCCCTGAGTCATTAGGAATTTGCTGGCGCTAAATGCTGTGGCATTTGCTTCATAGCCCCTCTGAGCATCGATGAGGTTGGTCATTTCTGTAACAATATCCACATTTGGATATGTAACATAGCCATACTCATCTGCATCAGGATGTGACGGATCATAAACCATCTTGTAATCTGTCCAGGTATCATCCTTTACAGAAGAAACCTTAACGCCTCTTCCGCTGTATTTATCCAGTCTGTCATTAAGTATCTTGGAAAAAGGTGTCTGCACACCCTTCTCTGTAAAGGTAACTACCTTTCTGGTATAAACATCGCCGGTAGCATCTCTTGTGGTATTGGCATTGGCGATATTCTCAGCAATAATATCCATACGGAAACGCTCTGCTGTCATTCCCGATGAATTTATGTTAAAAGAATCAAATATATTACCGGTACTAATCATAAGACCCTCCTAAGATTCTGCTGCATTCTCACAGCTTATGAGCTCTTCATCGCATTCTTCAGATTGGTGAACTCGGAATTGATTCCAAGCATTACACCCTGATATTTGATCTGATTGGCTGCAAGAGTCACGTTCTCAGTATCGATATCTACGTTATTCCCATCCATTCTGTATGAGAAATTGGAATAATCTGTATATGGTCTTGCCTTCAGTCTGTTGACCTTAAGATCTGCCACTTTAGCGTCCATGGATTTATATCTGGAGTTGCCAAGAGCACGCTCAAGCTCTCTCTCAAACGCAACGTCCTCGCGCTTGTAGTTTGGCGTATTCACATTGGCAATATTGTTTGATAAAACTTCATTCCTGGTCCAGGATGCATCTGCAGTCTTATCAAGTACATTGATGTAATCAAAAGCGTTACTATTAATCATAAAAATACCCCCGTTCGCCTTTTGACCCTATCTACATATTACGTTCATTTTGTTCAAATTACAAGATGTATTGACAAAAAATACACTTCATATTGTGTTTTTTGTATGAACATCATACAAGGATTAGTAAATCCAAATATGGCAAAAGGGATTTATCAAAATAGATAAATCCCTTCATCATAATACTTCCTGTTTAATATATATCGGCCACAAATACGCATTTTATTACATCTGCGCTTTCAGCTTTTTGATCTCATCAAATACAACGTCGTTCAAAACCTTGATGTAGGTTCCCTTCATTCCTGAAGATCTGGATTCAATGACGCCTGCACTCTCAAACTTTCTGAGTGCATTTACAATAACACTTCGAGTAATACCTACTCTGTCAGCAATCTTACTTGCCACAAGGACGCCTTCCATTCCATCGAGCTCATCAAAAATATGAATGATAGCTTCCATCTCTGAAAATGAAAGCGTACTGATAGCAGACTTAACAACCGCAAGTTTTCTGCTCTCTTCAGCATTCTCTTCATTAACTGCTCTGAGCATCTCGAGGCCCACAACAGTTGTGCCATATTCACACAAAATAATGTCATCGATATCGTATGGCTCATTGCACTTATAAATGAAAAGTGTGCCAAGTCTCTCACCGGCAATTTCAATAGGCGTAATTATTGCCTGGTATTTTCTCATAACATCTCCCTCGAAACCAAGAGTCTCGAGGTTAACATTTTCCTTAGTAGACAAAACCGTAAGAAGTCGTTCATTAAGCATCGGATCGATAAAGCTGCCGACATCATCAACAATCAGGCCGCCAAGAGAATCGACGGAAGTAGTCTCACCGATACCAAGCACTTTTCCCTTCCTGCTTATAACAAGCATGTTGGAATTAAGAATGTCACACAGCACAGTGCAGATATCGTTAAAAACCACCTTGCCGGAATTACTGTTATGTAGTAATTTCCCGATTTTTCTCGTTTTATCCAAAAGCTGTACGCTACTCATTGGAATCGCTCCTTTTTTCAGAAAATGCTAGACGTTTTGCATAAATCTTCTACAACTAATGCGATTGTAACATACATATTGAACAACTTCAAAGTAATTTGTCGAATATTTTATTAAAATTAAATAAATTGTTTAAAAATTTACTCTTCTGTATCCTTATCTCCGATATATCCGCACTCAGGATCATTGCAGACAAGCTTATTATTCTTTATCAGCATAAGGCCTCCGCATCTGGGACAAGGCTTAGCTGAAGGCTTCTGCCATACCATGAAATCACAATCAGGATTGTCGATACATCCATAGTAAAGTCTGCCTTTTCTTGTTCTCTTAAGAACAATATCCTTACCGCACTTAGGGCACATAACACCGGTCTTCTCGTAATAAGGCTTGGTGTTTCTGCACTCAGGGAATCCGGGACATGCCAGGAATTTTCCATGAGGGCCGTATTTGATAACCATGTTTCTTCCACAGTTCTCACATACAACATCAGAAACCTCATCCTGAATCTCAACCTTAGCGATTTCCTTTCCTGCCTTCTCAACTGCATTCTGAAGATCAGGATAGAAATTCTCAACAATTGTCTTCCACTTCACGCTGCCCTCAGCGACACCATCAAGAAGCGTCTCCATGGTAGATGTGAAGGTAACGTCAACAATCTGAGGGAATGCATCATTCATCATTCTGTTAACTGCTTCACCAAGCTCTGTCACATAGAGATTACGATTTTCTTTGGTAATATAGTGTCTTGCAAGGATTGTGGTGATTGTAGGCGCATAGGTACTGGGTCTTCCGATACCGAGAGCCTCCAGATCATGTACAAGGGAAGCCTCTGTATAATGAGGAGCAGGCTGTGTGAAATGCTGCTTCTCCTCAAACTCCTCAAGAACAAGCTCTGAGTTCTCATCAATTCTCTTTGCAAGAGTATTCTTCTCGATCTGATCATCTTCGTCGGTGTAAACATTCATAAATCCGTCGAAGACAGTTCTTGATGCAGCTACTGTGAATCTATGCTCACCGGCATCAATCTTAACTGATGTGGTCTCATATTTTGCTGCAGCCATTCTGCTGGCCATAAATCTGCGCCAGATAAGCTGATAAAGTCTGAACTGATCCCTTGAAAGGAACTCTTTAACCGCAACAGGTGTATTGTTTACATCTGTAGGACGGATAGCTTCGTGAGCATCCTGAATCTTGGCAGTATTCTTACCGCCTGCGATTTTCTCAGCAAGATATTCCTCTCCAAAAGCATCCACAATATATTTCTGTGCAGCTGCCTGAGCTTCTTCTGAAACTCTTGTTGAATCAGTACGAAGGTATGTGATAAGACCTACTGTTCCGGCCTTACCCATATCGATTCCTTCATAGAGCTGCTGCGCTGTACGCATTGTCTTCTGAGTTGAGAAATTAAGTGCTTTGGAAGCTTCCTGCTGAAGAGTTGATGTTGTAAAAGGAAGCGGTGCTTTCTTAACTCTCTCACCCTTCTTGATCTCTGAAATCTTGAATTTCTTACCCTCTAATTCCTTGAGTATAGCATTAAGCTCATCCTTTGAAGCTATATCTACCTTTTTGCCGTTCTTCCCATAATAACGGGCTACAATAGGCTTCTTCTCACCCTTTACCTTAAGAGCAGCATCCAGTGTCCAATATTCCTGAGGAATAAAAGAATTGATCTCATCCTCTCTGTCACAGATAATTCTGAGCGCAACAGACTGAACGCGTCCTGCACTTAAGCCTCTCTTGATCTTATCCCAAAGAAGCGGAGAAATCTCATAACCAACCATTCTGTCAAGAACACGTCTTGCCTGCTGAGCATCAACAAGATTCATGTCGATGTCCCTTGGATGCTTCATAGCTTCCTTAACTGCAGACTGAGTGATCTCATTGAAAGTCACACGTGAAAAACGATCCTTAGCATCCTCAAGCTTAAGAGCCGTCATAAGATGCCAGGAAATAGCCTCACCTTCGCGGTCAGGGTCAGTTGCAAGATATATATGTTCTGCGTTCTTTGCTGCCTTTCTAAGAGAAGCAAGAACGTCGCCTTTTCCTCTTATAGTGATATATTTGGGCTCGAATCCGTGATCTACATCGATACCCATCTGACTTCTGGGAAGATCTCTGACATGACCGTTGCTGGCTGCAACCTCATAGCCATTACCCAGGAACTTTTTGATAGCCTTTACCTTAGTGGGAGACTCCACAATAAGCAGTTTTTTCTTCTTTGTTGCCATTTAATGCCCCTCGTTCTTTTATATAATAGTAGAAACTCGTTTTTTCCGTTTCATAGTTTCGTAATATACACTAAATTTTTTGTAAGTGCAACTATGTTTTTTCTACATATTTACAATAGATTAAAAAAGGACAAAGAATCAGGGCGCCGACCTTCAATTGATCGACGCCCTTTAGTTCTGAATTTCCAATGGACTGTTCTCCTTTGTAGAATTATTTTATTTTCTCGAATCCTTCATCACCGAAACCAGTTGCGCACCTGATCTCTGTCTACCACCGGCATCCGAATTACTCGCCGTTCCTGTGGTACCACGATTCGTTAGAAAAATAAGGGAACACTGACTCGAATTGGTGAAGCACTCGCCGCCTCATCTCGCCCTGTTCCTCAAAACAGAGGAAACCTCTTATCCTCGCTCCGGTAAAGCACTCGCTACCTTTGCTACTTTTGTTTCCATCCGCTTTCTTTTTGGTAATTATGATGATATCAATATCGCCTTAAATTGTCAACACATTTCCGCTTAATTAATATATATTTTAGATAATTTACACTTTTATAGCTAATTATCTTATTATTCAGAATATACTGTACAATTCATTTAAATTTTGTGAATTATTATACAAAGTGTGACAAATAACCATTTTTCCTCAAATATATTGTATCTAATCATAATTCATGCCCATATTTAGTGTGTCTTCAATGCAAATACAAATATCAAATTGTAGTTGACATGATAAACAATAAACAATAAACTCAATAATGCAGACAGGTATTTGTTACTATAATTTGATAATTGTTCTATATTTACACACAATTTTTACGGTTTACAGTAACTTAAATATTTTTTGATAACCTGCCTATGTTTAAAAGGAGACAAATGATGACTAAAGAAAAGAATTACTCGGACAATGAATTAACAAAAGGGAAGCTGACCACCGTAGATATTTGTGAGATCGCAGCATTTGCTGCAATCATGGCTGTACTTTCACAGATTTCAATACCTATGCCTGCAGGTGTTCCTATGACTTTGCAGACACTGATCGTTCCTCTTGCAGGAATTGTTATAGGTAGAAAAAAGGGAACACTGGCTACCCTGCTTTATCTTCTCATGGGAGCTGTAGGAATTCCGGTATTTGCTTCATTTCAGGGTGGTCTTGGCATACTTCTTGGTATGACAGGCGGATTCCTTATATCATTCCCTATACTGTCCTACACTGCAGGTCTTGGACATAAGCTTGGAGTAAAGGTTCGCACATCATCTTCAAAGCCTGCTCTCTACTATGCTACAGTTGTTACAGCCCTCATCCTGGGAGCAGTAGTTAACTACGCGTTTGGTACAGTATGGTTCATGATCATTGCTCAGGCTGATCTTGCATATTCACTGGCAGCCTGCGTTATTCCTTTTATTCCTACCAGCATAATCAAAATTGCTATAGTAGCAATCGTCGGACCCGAATTAAAAAAGCGCCTCGATAAAGTACTGGCGCATTAAAAATTTTCCACACTGCTTCGTTTTAACTGCTGTAGCTCTGGCGATAGCAAACAATAAAAAGACCTTCCATTTGGCTAATCAAAGCTTCATGGAAGGTCTTCTTTTTTATTTTGCTCTAAGCATAAGTTCTTTAAGTTCTGTGGGAGTAAAGCTATAAGCTGTTCCGCAGAACTGACACTTTATCTCAATATCCTCATTATCATCTATAAGGCTCTGCAATTCTTTTTTACCAAGAAGGACCAGTGCTCTCTCTACTCTGTCCTTATCGCAGCCACAGTGATACTCAACAGGTCTCGTATCTGTAATCTCCATTGAAAGTCCGTCAAGAACCATGGAAAGAAGATCCTCCGGAGTCTTGCCATCTCTCAGGATATCTGTAACTGTAGGCATTCCCTGAATATTGCTTTCAAGCTTGGAAATTACTTCCTCAGTAGCATCAGGCATAAGCTGAACAATAAAGCCTCCCGCCTCCATAATGCTAAGATCCTTATTCACAAGAACTCCCAGACCAACAGATGAAGGGATCTGCTCTGATTCTACAAAATAGCAGGTAAGATCATCTGCTATCTCACCGGAGTAAAGAGAAATTGTTCCAACATAAGGATCCTTAAGTCCAAGATCTCTTGTAACAGTAAGTGTTCCGTTACCTACAGCTCCGCCTACGTTAAGATGACCCTCGGCGTTATTGGGAAGAACAACTGCATTGTTCTTAACATAGCCCTTTACCTGGCCCTTGTTATTTGAAGTAACAAGAAGTCCTCCAATGGGGCCGTCTCCGTCAACAGTTATTGTAAGTGCATCCTTCTCTCCTTTGAGCATATCTCCCATCATTAGAGCACCGCTCATAAGTCTGCCCAAAGCCGCTGAGCAAATAGGGCTAAGAGAGTGAATCTTCCTTGCTTCCTCCACAAGATTCCTTGAAGTAATTGCAAATGCTCTAATCTGTGCATTACCTGCTGTGGCACGCACCATGTAATCTTTATATTCCATAGATGTCTCCTAAAACTTACAGAAATCAGATAGTGATTCCATATAAGTTAAAAAACCGGCTTATTCAATCAGAATAAGCCGGTAACGCTTGTATCAATTATGCAAGGCTTGCTGTGATGATAGCCATAGAATAAACCTCTATAGCATTGCAGCCTCTTGAAAGATCGTTGATCTGTGCATTAAGTCCAAGAAGAATAGGACCGTATGCTTCAAAGTTACCCATACGCTGAGCAATCTTATAACCGATGTTACCTGCATCGATGTTAGGGAAAATAAATGTATTTGCATGTCCTGCAACAGGTGAATCCGGTGTCTTATTCCTTGCTACTCTGGGAGAAACTGCTGCGTCAAACTGAAGCTCACCATCGATCGGAATCTCAGGATACTTCTCCTGTGCCTTCTTTGCAGCATTCTGCATCTTAGTAACTGAAGGGCTCTTAGCTGAACCCTTAGTTGAGAATGAAAGGAATGCAACCTTGGGATCAACGCCAAATGCCTTAGCGCAATCAACTGTCTCTTTGCAGATCTCAACAAGCTCGTCCTCTGTAGGATCGATGTTGATAGCACAGTCACCCATTGCGATTACTTCATTGTCGCCGATTGCTGAGGGACGAACAAGGATGAAGCATGATGAAACCACGCTGTTGCCGTGCTTAGTCTTAATGATCTGAAGCGCAGGACGAACTGTATCAGCTGTTGAATATGTTGCACCGCCAAGGAGACAGTCAGCCTTCTTCATCTTAACAAGCATTGTTCCGAAATAGTTGGAATGAGAAAGAATCTCTCTTGCCTGCTCAGGTGTCATGCCCTTGCTCTTACGAAGCTCTACAAACTCGTCTACCATAGCATCAAAATCTTCGTAGTTGTTAGGATCGATTATAACAGCTCCTCTGATGTTATATCCCTCTTCCTCTGCAGCCCTGTTAATAACATCAGGGTTACCAAGAAGAATAGGCTTTAAGAAGTTACCTGCAAGAAGTCTTGAAGAAGCCTCAAGAATTCTGGGATCTTCACCTTCTGTGAATACTATTGTTTTTGGGTTTGCTTTAAGTTTTGAAATCATCTCGCCAAAACCGTACATTTTAATTCCTCCTAATTATGAACATAGGTCTAAAGACCTGAAAACGTATTGTAAAAAATCACGCAAAAAATCACACGAGGATTATTTTACATCAATAATAATTCATACTCAATAATAGATAAAAAAATGTCAATCTAGCAAAACCACGTTATTTCTATCAATCAGGAAGGTCGATCTTCTTACCGTCTCTGTGCATTGAGAATTTATCCATAGGATAGTTCTTAAGATTCTCAAGAACCTTTCTGCCATCAGCCTTTGCAAGGAGACTTGCTCTTGCCTTGGTAATCTCAACCTCTGTCTTATGCTTGGAAGGACCACCTACGCAACCACCGGGACAAACCATACCCTCGATGAAGTCCTCGGGGAGCTTATGCATCTTAAGAAGTGTAAGTGCTTTCTTACATTCGATACCACCGGCTGCTCTAAGAAGCTTAAGGTCTGCTACATCCTGGCCTCTCTCCTGCATACACTCAATAACAGCATTGGCAACGCCGCCGCTTGTAGCAAATCTCTTACCCCAGATTGAAGACTCCTGATAAGTATCATCAACAGGCTCAAATTCAACATCCTTCGATCTCATAAGAGCTCTGAGCTCACCATAAGTCACAACGAAATCAGCATTGTTCGGCACTGTCTCATCCTGCGCCTCAGACTTCTTAGCAATGCAGGGACCTACAAATACTGTTATGCACTCAGGATCCTGAGCCTTAAGATATCTTGAAATGGCACACATAGGAGAAACTGTTGAGGACATGTTATTCTCAAACTGCTCCGGGAAATGCTTCTTTAACATATTTATAAATGCAGGACAGCATGATGTCGTCATCTTCTTGCCCTGTTCGTAAGCTTCTGCCCACTCCTTGGACTCATAAGCAGCTGTCATGTCTCCGCCAAGACCAACTTCTACCATATCAGTAAAGCCAACCTTGATAAGAGCATTGCGTACAGCAGCCATGGTGATATTCTCACCAAACTGACCCTCTGTAGCAGGTGCGCACATAGCGATTACCTTTTTGCCTGATTTGATAGCTTCGATGATCTGAATAAGATAAGTCTTAGAACCGATTGCTCCGAAAGGACAACTGTGGATGCAATGACCACACTGTATGCACTTATCCTCATTGATCTTACAGTAACCATACTCATCATAAGTGATAGCGCCAACAGGACAAGCCTTGTGGCAGGGACGCTCAAGATGAACGATTGCTCCGTAAGGGCAGGCCTTTGCACACATACCGCACTCTTTACACTTTGCAGGGTCGATATGCATACGCATATCACCTTCGTGAATAGCTGCGAATTTACATGAATTGAGGCAAGCCTTACCTATACAGAATCTGCAGTTATCAGTTACTGAAAATGCAGAAATAGGGCACTCATCACAAGCAGGATCGATTACCTGAACCACATTCTTAGAGCCCTCGTTATAAGTAGGTGCCTGACCGCATGCCAGTCTGATTCTCTGACGTACAATCTCTCTTTCCTTATAAACGCAGCAGCGATACTCCGGCTTGGGACCGGGAGCCATGTCATACGCAAGTTTATCCTTATGAGCTTCATCCAGCTCATCATTCCATGCGAGGCGACATACCTCTTCCATAATCTTGTGTTTAAAGCTTACTATCCCTTTGTCGTTTGTTACCATAAAATCTCCTATCTAATTCCTACCATTTATTAGTTACTACCTTAAAGCTTCACTTCTCTGCAGAAATCAAAGCCCTCCGCATCATGTGCGGTTATGAAAAGAGGATTTCTCCCCTGCTTTTCTCTGATATAATCAATTGCCTTCTGCCTTGCCACAGCATCAAGCCCTGAAAAAGGTTCATCCATTATCAGCATATCTGAAGGTATGGAGCATGCCCTGACGATAGCCACTCGTCTTTTCATGCCCCCTGACAACTCCCTTACAGGCTTATAAATTGAATCCTCCGGAAGAAGCTTTTTAAGCTCCTCCTCAGCCACCTTTACGGAATTGTTCTTATTGACCATGACTACATTCTGTACTGCGGAGAAATTCTCACAAAGTCTGTCTTCCTGGAAAACAACTCCCGCATTAAGATATGCATATTTATAGTCACCCATCAGGTGTACTTTTCCTGAATCAGGCTGTTCAAGCCCCAGCAAAATCCTTATAAGAGTGGTCTTGCCCTTTCCGGATTCACCCGTTATCACATAAGAGTGATCGTTTTCTATCTCAAGATTAAAGTTATCAAGAACCTTAAGATCACCATAGGATTTACTAATATTCTCAAGATCTATAGTCATTTTACCATACCTCCTCTCTTAATAAGAGAAAGCAGAAGCATAACTATTTTCTCTGTGATCCATGAAACAAGAATGATTACAAAGGTCCAGGCAAAAACGTCTCCCGTATCCAAATATATTTTAGCACGATACAGGCCATTTCCCATAGACAAAAGTGGCTGTCCGATTACTTCCGCTGCGATACCGCTCTTAAATCCCATTCCGATAGCAAGAGACACAGCACTTACCAGTGACGGGAATACAGCAGGCATATAAATAAACCTGAATTGGTTTAAAGGCGGCATTCTGTAAACATGAGCCATCTCAAGGAGCTTTTTATCTGCCGATGTAAATCCGTTTTTCATTCCCACGTACATAATGGGGAATGCCACAAGCGCAGAAATAAAGGTTGAAATAAAGTCACTTCCCACCCATATCAGTATAAGGATAATTATACTGGCAACGGGTATGGACTTAAGCGCAAGTACAAGTGGGGATAAAAACATATCCACCAGCTCATATTTATATGAAACAACGGAAAGGATCGCTCCAAGCAGTATTCCGATAAATATACCTGCGATAATATGCAAATATGAAGCGGAAACAGACTGCCAAAACTCAGGCTCTCCCGACATTCTTATAAGTGCATTAAAAGAAGTGATGGGACCTGCAAGCAGAACCTTATTGTGAACTATAAGTGCTATTATCTGCCATACTAAAAGCCAGAAAACAGCAGCCACTACGTTTTTGATAAATTTTGTCATATTTACCTCAGCTTATAAAAATCATTATCCGGAAGCTGTCCGCCAACAGATTTGGGATCCTGTGCAAATAAAGTCTCAAGATATCCTGAAAGGATCTCTCCTGCAGCTTCACCTGTGATACACACAATATTGCAGTTAGGAAGTGCAGCCTTGGCGATCTCCTTTTTCTCGATGATTCCGTATTCAGCAATAAGCTCTGCTGTACGCTCTTCATCGCTTGTGGCAGCAACTACACTTGCAACATGCTCATCTATGAAGTTCTCAACTTCATCAACATGCTCATCAAGATACTCATTTCTTACAACAGTAACGCCTGTGATAAGCTGTGATCTCTCGGAAAGATTCTCCCACTCATCCGCAAGACTGAATGCAATCTTTACATTCTCATTTTTAATCAAAAGAGATGTCACGAAGGGCTGTGGAAGAACCGCGATACTTGTAGGATCATTTTCAAGTACGGCAGCAACCTCTGTAGCTTCTGACTTAAAATCAAGAGTGCAGTCAGTTACTTCATTTTTATCAAGAAGATATCTGATGGAATACTCAGGTGTTGCACCCTGACCGGTTGTAATAACTGTCTTACCTGCAAGATCTGCTACAGTTTTTACAGATTCATCTCCTGTAACGCAGTACAAAACGCCCAGTGTATTGATATCAACAAAGCTTATTCCGCCCTCTGTCTTATTATAAAGAACTGATGCCAGATTGGCAGGAATAAGCGCTATATCAAGATCTCCTGCAACAAGCTTGGATGCCAGTTCATCGGGCTGAGTAGCCATCTCGAACTCGTAGTTACCGGCAGTCTTGCCTTCCTCGGAATCCTTCATCATATTTACGATGCCCATGGTTGTGGGGCCTTTAAGAGACCCTATTCTGAGAAGCTCAAAGCTTCTGCCATCATCTGCTATCTCTTCTTCAGCTACTTCTGTAGCCTCTTCTTCTGAAGCTTCTTCTGTAGCCTCTGCTACCTCTTCTTCAGATACCTCTGTAGCAGCATCAGAAGCTTCGCTCTCTTCTGCCTCCTGCGCCGGCTCATCAGTAGCCTCAACTTCAGCTACCTGCTCTGTAGCATCAGGTTCAGATGCAGTATCTCCCGCAGAGCCGCAGCCTGCCAAAGTAGCTACTGTAAGCGCAGTTACACACAGCATAGATAAAATTCTTTTTTTCATAAAATCCTTCCTATTCTGTCAAGCCTGAAAATACGATTTTTACTGGCTTTGACGATTTTGTTATTCCTCAAAACAAGAGCCAAAGGTGATGAATTGTCATAGTATCTTGTACTGAATAGCCGATTTCAGGTAGCACTAATAAAGCATCCTCTTGTTTGCTCTATAAAGGCCATTTCTCCTTTGATCAACTATGATGGCTAACCTTCCGTGTCTAAAGGGATCGTGTCCCAACTTCCTTCGTCCAGCCAATTCATACACCAAGTGCCAGCAAAGCTCCTAAACAGGGTCAAGCCCTAGGGAAAATACCACCGCCAGCTACAGCTCTTGTTTGTTGTCCTTTACTGACCAATCTACACTTTGGATGGTACCGACAAGTCGGTGGACGCAATCCATCCTGTTGTAAGTTGGTAGCTTTATTTTGCAGAAGACTTGCTTCTGCTGTTACTGGATTCCTATCCGGAACCCTGGCCAACCACTGAACAACGCTCAGTAGTTCGACAGGATTCCGGAGCATGTTTCTTTCTTAAGCAGCCACTATTTCTGCTTCTTCAAATCTATTGATATCATCAAGCATCTTCTGTGGATCGTAGGTAATTCCTTTTTTAAGGATAGTAAATATGATTCTGAGAAGCTTACATGCTATGACTATCAGCGACTGCATCTTCTTTAGAGGATTCTTCGCTCTGGTAGTGTAATACTCATGTATATACTGGAATTCTGGAGCATGAGCCACTACCGATTTAGCTCCCTGAAACAGCCAGGTTCGCAGTTCTTTGCGTCCTCTATGGCTTATCTTTGTTTCGCCATTATGCTTGCCTGAACTGTTGGCTACAAGGTTTAATCCGCTGAGTTTCTGTATTTCCTTTGCGTCATCAAATCTTTCAATGTCTCCCATTGAAGATATGATTCCGGCTACTATGTTCTGTCCAAGTCCTGTTATTTCAAGGATGTTCTCTGCATGGGGTATTTCCATACACTTTTCATTGATTGCAGCTTCAACTGTTGCAAGCCTCTCATCCAATGAGATGATGTCTTCAACATGGCACTTTACTGAATATCTGTCCGGCTCTGAGCCTTCTTTCTTGCCTATGCTTACGCTAGCATACTTGAATATCTCAGCAGCCCTGCTATAGCCGCGTCCTCTAAGCTTAGCATTGTGCCATATATCTCGGATACCGTCTTCGCCTAGTCTGATTATATCTTCTGGAAACGGTGCAACCTTAAGTATCTCCATTGCAAAACTGCCATCTGTTTTCCCAAATGCGTCCTTATATTCAGGGAAGTAAATCTTCATCAGCCTGTGTAACCTGTTTATGCTGCGGATCCTGTTCTCAGCAAGCTGGCTCCTTAGAAGTGAGAGACTACGCAGATCAGCGTAGATGCCCTCCGGAAGATATGGCATACCGTAGTTTCCGTTCATAACAAGGTTTGCAATAACCTTGGGATCTTTTCTGTCATCCTTAAGCTGGCTGTTATCCTCGATTTCTTTTGTCTGTTTTACTGCATATGGATTTACCTGCACCACACTGATACCATTGCTTATCAGCCATGTTGCCACGCAAAACCAGTAATGACCTGTAGGTTCGAGTCCAAGTACTATCTGTTTCTTACCATTTACTGCAGCAAGGTCTACCATCCAAGCTTTTGCGGCTTCAAATCCTTCCTCGTTGTTAAGGAAAGAGAATGGCTTTTTGCTGAGTTCTCTGCCTTTTCTATCTATAGCCCTCAGATAGTGGGTTTCACTGCCTATATCGCATCCAACTATAAGCATGTCATCTGATATAAATGATAGCTTGGCATTCTTATCAAACTTTCCTGATGTCTCCAGATCATGCCAGGTCTTAGCCTGCAATGTATTTAAGAGATCATCCACTCTGGTTTGTCTTTCTTCGGCAGATAAAGTATTTATCACCGAAAAGTTGTTGCTTACTTGATTTTTGTTGTTCTTTGCCTTAGCATTCATGTTAGATACCTCTCGTATTCTTGGATTATTACCAACTGCCAGGTCAGTAACAATCCAACTTTACTTGAGGTATTCTTTTTAGGTCAACCCCTGTTTATATCATACAGGAAGCTCCATATCTTTATTTCTATCATCGCTCATGCTATGGATTTTATATGTTTCATATATAAAACTAACTTTCTTTCACACTTCTTTCATAATCATCAATAGTTTCGTATCCATCTATCAATGTGAATTGGTTTAAAAGTTCCTTGATCTGTTCCGGTGAATTAAACATCATCACATCAATAATTGATAAGCTTTTGATAAAATCATCCGTAAATTGCTTATAGCTTAACTCATCATTTGTTTTTACAAACTTAAGATTAATTCCGTTCTCCCTAAAAAACTTCTGAAAATAAAGCTTGGTTCCACCTATAGCGTTATAATATTCATCAGCATTTCTTTGCTTACAATAGGCTACTACCAGATGTTCTCTCCTGTACTCATAATCAAGTCTGACTTTCTCAGAAGTTCTCATTATCGTAGTTTCTATTCCCAGCTTTTCTGCAGTTCTGTTTATTGAATAATTTAAAAAATCAGAAAGATTACGGCCTACATCAGAAAGCCCAAATTCCAAAATTTCTCTGATATGCTCATAAACATCCTTAAAATATGGCGCTCTTGCGTATGTGTTGTTAATTGTGGTAAGCATCTTGTTCACAATACTCTCATCGAGATTTGTCTCATGTTCACAGATCAACTTATTTTGAGAAGCCTTTCTGATAGGAACCCCAAAATACGCAGGCTCACCATTTATCTGAATCCTGTTTCTATTAATAAAACCATTTTTTTTGTAATTAACATTATCCATAATCAAATACTCATCAACCGCATTCATAAGCTGCCAGTATCCCAGGTAAGGGAAAAAATACGGTTGCATTATTCCTATCTTCATATTGTCACCCAACCTAAATTATAATTCCAGCCCCTCATAATCTTGTAATATTTGCTCATCGTCTATTTATCTTCTGCATCATAATTGAATTGCACGACCATTTTCTATCTTATATCTACATACCATGTCATTACCATTTTGATCTTCTACCACTAAGTATTTATTGACGATTTCCATATATCTGCGCATATCGTCATCGTTTACATCGCCGAAAAACAATATCTGTGAATACATTTGTCTCATCCCTGAGTTTTCAACAATTACATCTCCTACTTCTCTGGCTCTATCGAACATAACACCCGGAATCAGTTCTTTTATTTTTTCTATCCCATCAATTCGAGATATCTTACCGCATCTTAGCCAAACATCATACGCATTCAATGCCGGATATGTCACTAACTCCAAATTATTTTTAGCATACCCCGGATAAATATAGTTTAAAACCAGATCGCATGCATACCCCTGTTGCATAAAACTGCATCCCGGGAAACGATAATTCATCTCGATTACGACAAATTTACCATCTGTCATAATTCCCTGGACACACGCCAAGCCTTCATTACAATTCAAATCACTAAAAAGATCATAGAGTGAACCAAATATTTCTTTCTTGAAATAATCTACATGCTTAGATGGATTAGTTGCATTAACAAATAGTCTTCCATTCTTTTTATCACCTATCAACTCACACGATTCAACATATTCTGCTTTTCCATTTTTGAAAAAGAACATAAGCATTACATCCTTACCGGAATAATACTTTTCAATCATGGCCTGCTTTTTATTCGAATGATTTATTGCATCCTTGTAGCCTTCAATTAATTCAGTCTCATTATTACATACATGAATTCCGATACTTGAACATCCATCAATTGGCTTGATAATTACCGGATAACTAATTTTCTCCAAATCACTCTTTGAAAATTCTTCATCTATTGAAAAATCCTCCGCAACAGGTACGTTATGTTTTCTACACGCATTTTTAAACTTAACTTTATCGCCTGTTATTTCCCATGCGTTTTCCGGAACATAACAAGGCAGATCCAAACGTTTGCATAACTCTATATTTACATCCATACAAAGCTCACTTGCTCCGCATAAAATGCCGTTTACTCCATTGTTTCTGATTTCTTTTTCAAGTAAATCGATATCTGTTATACTAATATCCCAGTACTCATCTGCCATCTTCTTTACCGGCGACTCTTCCACAGGTAAATTATCGGTAACGATAACATATATTCCTCTGTCCTGTGCACATTTCAGCAATGAATCAACATGATAGTTATTTCCTAACAGTAGTAATTTATCCATTATCTAATCCCTCATTTTAATCACTTTTTAAACAATACTTTCAAATTCATAAGATAAAATTTGTAAGATGTATTGTACCCGTCTTTAAGCTTTTCTTTTATCAGTTTAATATCTTCTGCAGAAAAAGAATCCTTGTTTTTATATAGCTTGCCCAGCTCATAATTTCTTCTTGCATCAAAATCAAGATTGAGCCCGAGCGCTGTAGCCATCTTTTCCATTCTCTTTAAGCCATCAAGATATTGCAGCAAATTATCTATGCTGTAATAATCATTTTGGGATGACCATGATCCGCTGTCGACATTCATCATCCTTCGATAAGCAGCAAAGTATTCTCCAAAATTGTATATTTTTCCGCAGGACATCATACATAAAATCAAATCCCTGTCTATGATCCTGCTTACATCAATGTTTGCCTTCTGAAATTTCTCTCCCATCTCTTTATAGTCTATTACTTTGAACATCGATGTCGCAGTCTGACCCGGAAGAATATACTCTTCAAATTCTTTTATTGTATAGTCACCCTTATCAGCTTTAAACATGTCATATGCTTCTATTTCCGGATGACGTACCTCATTTTCGTCAACGATGATACATCTTCCATAGCATGCGATGTAATCCGGGTTATTATCAAGAAAATCTACCTGTTTTTGGAGTTTGTTTTCATCTATCCAATAATCGTCACCTTCAATAATGGAAATATATTCTCCTTTGGCATGAGTCATCAGCTCAGGAATATTGCCATACATTCCAAGATTTTTATCCCTTATATAGGGGACTATGATTTCAGGATACTTAGTTGCAAACTCTTTGATAATCTCTGCCGTACCATCAGTTGAGCAGTCATCTCCGACTAAAGCCTCAAAAGCAAAATCTGTTTTCTGAGTCACTATGCTCTCAAGCGTGTGTCTTATATATTTTTCCTGATTATAGGTTGCTACAATTACACTTACCTTTAAGTTCATTTGTAAATTCCTTACTGTCGGCTAAATATTGACCTAAAATATGCAAGATCACTTAAGTTTTATAATCAATTCGCAAATAGCCCGAGCTGTTTCAATGTCGAGGTCCGCATACATAGGCAATGCAAGCACCTGCTCCGACATTTTTTCTGCTATGGGAGTGTCTCCCTTATATTTGATGTCTTTATAACAATTAAATTTGCTTGTGATAGGATAAAAATATTTTCTCGCATGTACATTCTCAGTTAACAGATATTCATAAACCGCGTTCCTGCCCATGGTGAATTTTCTGTCATCAATAAAAATCGGAAAATAACTGTAATTATATTTAATCCTGTCTTCATCATAATCCAGCAGTCTGATACCATCTATGCCGGATAGCATTTCTCTGTACAAATCAAATAATCTTTTACGTTTAAGCCTATTTTCTTCAAAATGCTCAAGATTGCATAATCCCATTGCAGCCTGGAACTCATTCATCTTGGCATTGGCTCCGACGAAATCAACATTTTCTTCATCCATTATGCCAAAATTGTGCAGCTGATAAAGTCTTAGTAATAACTCATCATCGTGAAGAACCGCGCAGCCACCCTCGATACTGTTAAAGCACTTTGTAGCATGAAAACTGAACATGGAAGCATCGCCAAAGGCTGCGATATTCTTCCCATTTATACTCTCGCCAAAAGCATGTGCCGCATCATAAATGACTCTAAGGTTATGTTTTTTAGCAATGCTTTCGATTTTCTCAACATCACAGGGCATCCCATATACATGCACAGGAACGATTGCGCAGGTATTATCCGTTATCAGCTCTTCTATTTTATCTGCATCAATGGTGCAATCGCTTTCCCTTATATCGCAAAACACCGGCGCAAGATTATTTCTTACAATAGCATGTGTTGTGGATGCAAATGTATAAGGAGTTGTTATTACTTCACCGGAAAGCCCAAATGCCTGAATTACCAGCTCTAACGCCATATGTCCATTAGTTAACGGCAGACAGTACTCCACATTCATGTAATCTGATAATTTCTGATGAAACTTTTGACAGATTTCTCCCATATTAGTCAGGCTATGAGTATCCCAAATCTGTTTTAAATATTCTATGTATTCATCCAACTCCGGTAGAGTTGGTCTTGTGACATATATGTCTTCCTGCATTTTTCCCTCAAGCTGTAAACACATTTTTAAATATAGTCTTGGCAGTAATCAACAGTTACTTAATCTAATCACTGACAATACCTGCCAATCTTAAAGAATTCAAGATTTGTTTATCAGGTCTTTGATATTTAAAATAATACTCTTTATTTGCTTGTTCCATAGAAACTCTTTTTGAATCATTTCCCAATAAATCTTTTATTTTCTTAAGAGCTTCATCACCTGTATTGAATCCCAGATAATTAATGCCCTCTCTAAGGTCACCGTATGGTTCATAATTAAGCATTTCTGAAACAATTGCTTTTCCGGCCGCCATATATTCTGCAAATTTCCACCCTATACTATTATGTAAGCCCGTAGTTGCAATACATACTTTAGAATTTCTCATTATTTTCATATAGTTATTTTTCTGTGTGAGTTTTTGAGAAATAATTAAATCCGGACACATTTTTCTGGCAATCTCATTATCCTGTAATCCACCTATAAATCTTTGTCCATATTCCTCACGAAGTGCTCTGATTAATTTAATTCTATCCTCATTTATTCTATTACGTTCTTCTTTTAGCGATGTTTCGGAGATTTCATCCGGATTCCACAATCTGCACATAAATAAACAATCATATATAAGCCCATCCGTTCCCTTTTCATAATATTTCACATCATTACGCCTTGCTATCTTCTTAGTAAACACCTTCAATATTTCCGAAAAGCTCCCATTGTAATCTATAGGATTAAAGAAATAGCTCACATCATAATTAAGAGATAGTGGATATGTTTTCTTACTTTGATTTTCATTAAATATATTCATATTTATGTCTTTACTAAAGCTTCGCTTAAAATAAAAATCCACTGAATCTATATACTCTGCCACTATCTTAGTATCAAAATTATATCCATCCATTAAATCATATGCCATTGTAACAGAATTATTGTCGTCCTTTACTTTTGCTTCAACAATTCCCATTCTGTTAAGCTCTTCGTTTTCTGAAGGCATTACCTGCATATGGAGTTCCAAAACTGACAGTTTTTCAAGCATTTTAAATCCGGTCGCAATAATTCTATTATGCTCACATGAAGAATAAAATCTTAAATATACCTGGATCATTATGAAACCTTTCCAATCTTTTTAATATTTTGCATTCTCTGCTTTTTCTGGTTAAAACTCATTCATCAGTTTTTGAATCTCTGCTCCACCAATAACAGTCACATTGCCATCACTGATTCTGTAAACTCTGTCACAGGCTGAAAGCACACTGGGTCTGTGTGTTGTGAGTATACAGGTCCTCGTATTGTCCTTCTTCATAATATTACTGAGAACCTTTCTCTCTGTGGCGACATCAAGAGCCGATGTAGCTTCATCCATCAAAAGTATGGGTGTCTTTCTAAGAATAGCCCTGGCAATAGCCAGTCTTTGATTTTGCCCTTCGGAAAAACCTGTACCGCTTTCACCGATCATATGATGGATTCCGTCCGGAAGTTTTTTAACAAAATCATAAGCACAAGCCTGCTCCAACGCATCTGTTATCTCTTTTTCAGAAGCATCCGGAGCGATCAATTTCATATTTTCTTCTATTGTTCCTGCAAGCATTGTGTTGCCCTGCGGTACATATGCTATAAGAGGCCTGGTATCAGTTGATAAAGCCAGGCTTTCCTCTTCATTTCCTTCAGGATATGCAAACGCTCTTCCTTCCTGAACATTCAAAATACCAAGAAGCAGTCTGAGCATAGTCGTCTTACCTTCACCCGAAGGTCCTACCAGTGCTATTATTTCTCCCGGATGTGCCTCCAGTGAAACTTTATTAAAAATCTGTCTGCTGGTTTTATACGCAAAAGACATATCCTCTACTTTAATGGCAATGCCCTTGTCTTTTCCATTTTCAAATAGTTCTTCGCAGGCAGAATAATCAACGTCCTTTTCGTCTTCTATATCAAGTAATTCTCTGACTCTTTCCGTTGAAACAGTCAGCTGAAGTGAAATCGGTACCAATGCAAGCAGTTCCTTACCTGAAGTTGCAATTCTATAAGCCATGGCTATCACTACAGTAAGTGCACCAATAGTCATAATTCCGGAATTAACTCTGTAGAATGCCCAACCGATACAAATAAGTCCTGAGAAAATACCTCCCAGGTACGTAATTCCCCATTGTAATAACGAAAACAAATTTGATTTCATATCCGCTTTATAGCGTTCTTTTTCAAGAATCTCTATTCGTTTGTAAAACTCATCAGCGAGTCCAAATGCCTTAATAGCCTGAATATTATGAAATGATTCTTTATGATAAGAGTTTTCCTTACTCTCAACCACTTTTATTGCTGCCTGACATTCATAGACTTTATTCATGAAAATTCTAGAGCTTACCAAAATAATCGGTGCCACAACTAATACAACAAATATCATGGATACGTCGTTCATAATGATTACTACCAGTGAAAGAATAATCATCAGCGTTCTTGTTATAAATGTTGTGAACAATCCGTTAGCGTTTCCCGAAATAGTCATAGCATCGGTGGACATTCTTGTTATAAGGTCACCTGAATGATAAGACGTAAGCTGTTCCCAATCAGCGTGTATCAATTTATCGTACAACTTCTTTACAAGTTCAGAACGCATGGAATTACAATTCCATGCGCCAAATCTATTTGCCGTGATGCTCAGTAATGCATTTATAACAAATAAACCTATATAGAGAATAAACATTCCGATAGTTTTTGATGTATTCCTATCCAATGCGAAATCGACCAAAGTACCTAATTTATACGTTATATAAAAATCAACACTCATACATACCAGTTCGATTAAAACATATAATATTATCCTTACAATATAACTATGATAAAAAGAATATATCCATTTCAGGTTGTAATATAATCTTGCAATTATACCACCTTTAAAGTCTTTGACTTTTTCCTTTATCACTCCCAAAATCATTCTCCTTAATATCAGCTCAACAATGATGTTGTTTACTATTTTAAAAAACATCTCTGAGATGATACACCCTCTAAATCAATCGCCACTCTTCAATTGTTGCTCTTTTTCTTAATCTCCGATATGCATTGTAAACTCGAAAGTATATCTTCCCGGCATTGTTTTCCTCTAAATATGTCAAAACATAGTAGCAATATCGCCAGTACAGTTTTGACAAATCTTCTCTGTAAAAACTTTTAAAATCATTTTTATGATCCACAGCCATCTTAAGTATACTATGATAAATCATTCTATCTTTGGAAGCAGCTGCAACCTTTACAGTCTCCGGAGCAGTGTAACCCTGGCTGGCGTGATTCATGATTTTCACAAAGAGTTGGCAATATTTTTCTTTTGTATTTCCAATAAACGCTGATTCAAATCTGTTCTTAAGTCCTTTTGCTATGATCAACGACTCTTCGAAGCTTTTTTCTAATGCTCCGCTGCTCCCCATAGCGGATCCCGGACGAACCAGATAGTTGTACAGTCTGTTCTCTATGCATGAAATACTGCTCGCATAGAAAGCATACTCAATATTAAAGGCAAAATCCTCTCCTATATGACAATTTTCAAGAAATTTTAAACCATTGCTTTGTATTACGGACATCTTGAACAACTTATTCCAGACTTCATATCCAACATGATATTCAAGAAGCTTATTTATTATAAAATCAAACTTTTTGTTCTCGTCAGAGGTGTCTATAAATCCTTTAATGAAATTGTATTCTTCAAGACTATGTCCATCTTCGCCTAACCTGTTATATTGACAGTTTACCCAATCCGAACCGGCTTTTTCAATTTCATCAACCATCGTCTGCACAGCATCGACAGCCAGACTGTCATCAGAATCAACAAACTGACAGTAATAACCCTTCGCGTTCTCTAAAGCAATATTTCTTGCGTGAGAAACGCCTCCGTTTTCTGATTTAAAGCCTTTAACCCGCTCATCTTCAGCCATCAGAGACCTGATGATATCCCATGTACTGTCAGATGATCCGTCATCAACAATTATTATCTCCAGATTTTCATATGTCTGTGAAATAACTGATCTTACACATTTCTCTATGTATTTTTCAACATTATAAGCCGGCACTATTACAGATACCAGCTTATCACTCTCCCTCATAGTATTCCTTCCGATATTATTATTTTATTATAAAAAGAAGCGTAACCTTACTCAGCCCTTTGGAAGCATATAAATAATCCGGGCAAAATAGAATATGTCATATATTCCGGTTCGAAGGCACATATATCTTACGAAGCTTATTTTTTTTGCTTTATGTACTTCCTTGAGCATTGTTCGAAATTCCTTGCTTCGAATTTCCCTGTTCAGTTTTTTCCTTACCAGGCTTAAATCGCGGTCCCCTTTATGCTCTGTATACTCTGATGTCAATCTATTGGTCCAGTCATAAATATACATGGATTTAAGCACAAGAATATTGTCCTCCGTTGTTCCCTTCTGCTTGGATTCCCATTCGATGAAATATCTGTATATCTCTTTTGTATTTTTCAGATTGTCCTCGTGATATTTTAATGAAAGACCATCTTCTTTTCTTTTTACATAATGATAGAGAGGAATATTGATCATTCCGATATTCCCATTATCAATTAACAAATAATCCAGATTGAATTTTAAATCTTCACCAACATTTACATTGGAATCAAATTTAATATTTTTATCTATAATTTTACTGAGTCGATAGCACTTATTTGTTACAAAATTAAAAAGCTTAAGCCATGCAAGCGTAGATGCAACACTTCTGTTAAGCAGATAATTTTCGCCTAACAAATATCCATATCCCGACTCTAAAATCAGGTTCTTATCTTCAACATTTCTGTTGAACTCATTTTGCATCACAATACCGACCGTAACAAATGCGGCTTTATCTTTCCATTCAGAAAAAGCCTCCACATACTTCTCAATCAAAGCATTTTCAAGATAATCATCATCATCAACGAAAGTAACATATTCGCCGCCGGCTGCACTGATTCCTGCATTTCTGGCAGACGATACGCCACAATTATCTGTTTTTATAACTGTAATACGATTATCTTTTTGCGCATAACTATTACAAACAGATAGTGTATTATCTGTTGATCCATCATCAATAATTATCAATTCAAAATTCTTATATGTTTGAGCCAATACCGTTTCAATGCACTTCTCAATATAGACGGAGCCATTGAAAGTCGGCATTATGATAGAAACCAATTTGTTTTCCATAGTTAATATCTGATATATTTCCACAAAACAAGTGCTATAGCTTTTGTCAGTCCCATAACTAAAGGCACATTTTTAACTGTTACTTTTTTCCTGTATTTATTCAAAAGAATCTGCTTTATCTCGTCGTTTTTTGAATTTCTATATACATATTTGATAGCATCAAGAAGAGCTATCTGTGTATGCTCAATTAAATCTTTTTCCTTGAGATTCTCAAAATACCGCTCTCTGTCCTCCATTGCTTCAACAATAAAAAAGCCTCTTTCATCTATTTTTCCACCCATTGTACTATCAGGCCTGATGAAATATTGATAATAAGCCTCAGGCGTATATGAGACGATTTTTGAGTTGTAAAGTAATTTATAAGTGGTTGCTTCATCTTCGTGCATCTTATCCACAGGAAATCTTATACCATCAAAGAGTTCCTTCTTATAGAGCTTATTGCATGCCACAGTACAGACATTATTTGTCCTCATCATCTGAATAACAGCTTCATGCCCGCTCCATACTCCATGTTCATTAGCTGTAAATAATTCGTTCTGAGAACCAACCTTCATCATTCCGCAGGCAACGATATCCGCATGATCTCTATGCATTTTCTTCAGCATATTTTCCAGTGTCTCGGATTTTATGTAATCATCACTGTCACAAAAGAAAATCAGATCGCCTTTTGCATTATCCAAACCTGTATTTCGTGCTGCTGATAATCCCATGTTTTTCTGATGAAACACTCTGATGCGATTATCCTTTTTTGCATAAGAGTCACATATTTCTCCGGATAAATCAGTAGAGCCGTCATCTACCAAAATAATTTCAAAATTCGGATAGGATTGTGAAATTATTGAATCGATACATCTGCTTATGTATTGCTGTACATTGTAAACCGGTACAATGACCGAGATTTTTTCAGTATTTTCTTTCGAATTAACAATCTCGAAAAAGCCATTATAATAATTCTTTATATCAAAAGAAGGCGTATTTTGAACTCGCTTAAACCCTTTATCTGACAATTCCTTTATCAATTCATTATCAAATGCAACTTTACTGATTGCGTTTGTAAGTTTATTTACAAAATCATGATCTTTATCCACAACAACAGCCGCGTCACCTACAACCTCCGGTAATGCCCCTGAATTAGTAGTAATAAGCGGAATTCCTGAAGCCAAAGTCTCTAATGCAACAAGACCAAATGCATCAATTATAACAGTTGGCATTATTACTGCATCATATTCGAGAAATTTCTCCGGCATCTGTTCTGCCGGCAGCATTTTTACACATGTAATATTCTTTGCATATTTTTCAGATAACTTTTGAACTGCCTTTTCATATTTTGTCTGTCTATCTGAGAAACCTATAATATCGAGCCTGAACTCATCTTTTCTTTCAATATCCTGTTGTTCAATAAAGTTACCGAAAGCAGTCACCAGTTCTCGGACTCCCTTTTCCGGGATTATCCTTCCCGCGTACAGGAATTTTCGTGCTATATGCTGATTGTTTTCTTTTCTTCTGCTTTTTTCAACATCAACACCGTTATACAAGACATGGACAACTGCATTTTTGTCACACGAACATATTTCTTCTTTTATATAATTGCTGACAGCTATAAACTGTACTCCATTTTTAACTAACTCTCTGATGTATTCAGGACTTCTATATACATCAACACAGTTATGCATATGAAAATAAACAGGAATATCAAACCTGTCTATGCAATACTCGACTACCTTGACAGCAGTAGACATTTGATTTTCTACAATGATCGCATCATAAGGTTTCTCAAGCTGATCTAAGCTAATTGCTAACTTTTCTATCAGCTCGTTATCAATTTGTCGTCTTGCACTAAATAACTTATTTCTCCTATAAAAGGCGTCGGAAAACTTATCAATAGCCTTCTGAACAGAACTTATATTAACGTAAATTATATCTGTGAATTCTTTTTTTATTTCTTCACTTTCATTTCCGACTGTAAACAGATCAATCTGAAAATGTTTAGCTTTTTCATTGTCATCTATAAGTCTTGTTATCAACCCTTCAACAGCCCCACCTTCAGTAGCCGGTACAGGTAAAATCAAAGGTGAAATAATCGCTATTCTTTTCATGCTTAATCCCAAAAAAGCTG
Source organism: Butyrivibrio sp. AE3006 (assembly GCF_000424165.1). Taxonomy (NCBI): domain Bacteria; kingdom Bacillati; phylum Bacillota; class Clostridia; order Lachnospirales; family Lachnospiraceae; genus Butyrivibrio; species Butyrivibrio sp. AE3006. The sequence goes on from NZ_AUJJ01000012.1 coordinate 112,497, forward strand.
CTTTAGTCTATATATCCAAAGCAGCTTTATTTTAATTAAATAATCATTTTTTATTATAACGCACAATCGTAATACCAATGGCAATTATTATGGCAATTGCGGCAATCACTCTTCCGGCTATTATCAAAGTAATGTTAGGAGTCGTTTTTATCCTGGCTGAAGTATCTTTGTTGTTTACTGTAACAGTATATGTTCCGAGGTCTGTTTCTACTAAGCCACCCTCAGAATCAGTATATGTTAACTTAAGTACAATTTTCTGATTTCCTTTTTCAGTAAATACAACATTGTAATCCTTGGAATAGTTTTTGCCTGCATATACAGTATCCAAATTGATATTCTTGCATTCTTCCGATACATTACCATCAATTACCAATTTAGCGTCAGTAATATTGTTAAGACTTATATTGTTATATGTAATACTCAATAATGATTTACCATTAAGTGTTGCAGTATTACTTATATCAACATTCTTAACGATGATACTTTTTCCGGCTGCCGATGTAATGACCATGGATGATTTATTATGAACAAGGTTTGATTCACTAGCATAATTAAGTTCACATGTAATATCGATATTATCCCCTGAAAAGTTGGAACTGACCGTTAAGGGAATTACAATATCCTTACTTTCATCAGGAAGAATTTTTCCCACATAAAACTGATTATCTGAACCATATCTAGGGAAAACATATCCTGTGGAATTGTTAATAGTCATCACCACACCATCTGCACTAACAGAAGAACTGATATTGTGCAATGTAATAGTAACATCTAAGTCGCTACCGGCCTCAAGCAATCCACTTTCAACAGAATAGCCCTGCACTTCAATAAAAGCAGCCTTTAAATCATTAGACTGTATATTAGATAACTCAACATTTTCCCCGACTCCTCCCTCGGTCTGTGCATTTTCAACCGATGCAGGTTCTTCTTCAACTGCAAAAGCTGTAATTCCGGAAAAAGTGAATAAAGAAATTGCAAGCAAAAAGCTTACGATATTAAATACTCTTATATTTTTTCTTTTCTTCATTGTCATAATACCTTACCTTACTCGAAACACCTTATTTATTCCTATACCGACAATATTGTCAAACTTGTTCATCACAAATGATATAACTATTGAAACCAAAGTCACTAAAACGAAAAACCAAATATCTATGGTTGGAAGCACGTTTTTAAAATATACCATGACCACCCTATGATATAAATATATTTCAAAAGAAATAGTTTTCAGGCCACGTAATAGGACATTATCAAATGTAACATATTTACATGTACGCATAACAAAATAATAAAAAGGAATAAGCATTAGATTATGTGATACCAGATCACTAATGCTATACTCCATACTTTTTAGAGCCCATATGAATGAAAAGCCCAAAAGTACTGCCATAGCTGCAAATATCTGTATCTTATACTTCTCCATCAGTTTATCTATTTCATCATGACACTCATAAATAGTTATTCCAAATGGAAATGCCCATTGACTAATAAAATAACTTCTGCCGAAATCAAAAATGTTAATATTTAAGTATAAAAATACGAGCGTTACAAAAATCACCGATGCCCATATCGCAATTACTCTAATATCTCTACGTTCAACTACTTTATAAACTGCAAAAAAGAGAATATAAAGTATGATCAATGAATAAATGTACCAGTTAAATACAAATATGCTCTTTAAAGAGAACTTTTTTCCAAGCATAATTATTTCAATCAATTCAGATACTATTCTCGAAACTAATGAAAATACTACTATTTTTGATACTCTCTTCCTAAAAAAGCCTTTTAAATAGTCTTGTTTTGTACCAAACGAGTAAGCTAAACCAAATCCGGAAACAACAAAGAAAAATCCCACACCAAAAGTACTGACTTTCCTTAATGGAATCAATATCAAAGGCAAATCATTAATAGCCAAAGTACAATGCGTGTAAATAATAAAGATAGCAAAAACGCCCCTTAATGAGTTGACATTGGCTTGAATGCTAATGCAGTTCTCCTGTTTATCATTTCTTATTTTAGCTCCAACAAAACACAGCGCAATTAGGAAAATGTAAAGAGCAATATATTGAATATTTTGCATGAAATCTTTTATTTATCCTCCCTTTGCCCTACTGCTCTAAAACTCCTCCTATGATAAGTTCATTCAGCTTATTTCTTTTTCTTACTTTCTTTGGATGCATCTTTGTATTTTTCTTTATGGAAGTAATCATATTCATCGTTATATGCTTTGTATTGATCCATATCGGTTTTATTGATAATTGTGCCTATCAGATTGGCCTTCACATCAACGAGAGCATTTGCTGCCGCCACCAGCTGTTTTTTCCTTGTATTTCCAATGGCAGATACAAGTATAACCGCATCTGAATTTACAGCTATTACTTCCGCATCCATGGCAGCATTAACTGCAGGCATATCAAAGATAATAAAATCGTACATATCAGCGAGTTTGTCTCTAACCTCGCTCATTTTTACAGAGCAAAGTAATCGTACAGGATTATTGATCAATTCCCCGCATGGAATATATGCAAGATTGTCTGTGGTAGTTTCATATATGATTTGATCCAGTAATGCTCTGTTCATCAGATAATCCGAAAGTCCCACAGAAGCGTACTCATTAAGTCTCTTATAGCTGTTCTTCTTACGCATATCACCATCTATAAGTACAGTCTTCCATCCTGAGCTTGCAAGAGCCGCTGACAGATTGATTGCAACTGTTGTCGCACCATTACCGGATTCGCAGCCACAAATAACAAAACTTTTGTATCCGTTCTGTTTCTTCAATATATGAAGATTCATAACCACCTGGTCAAAAGCATCATTAAGAATATAATTATCGTTTTTATAAATTTCTAATCTATTCAACCTTAAGTCCCCTTTAATCCTTAAAATCCGGAATAACACCGATTACTGTCAGCTTATCACCAATTGTTGCTTCATGTATTGAGCGAACCCTTTTGTCCATTATTACAAGTACAATAACAGCTACACAGGCCAAAACAAATCCTGCTATAAAAAATGCGATTCTAATTTTCCATGCTGATTGCAAAGCATTATGTGATACATAATAAGAATGCGCATTATCCAGAACTTTTACGGCATCCATCTGTAATATATTAGCCATTTCAATTGTATATGCCTGGGCCATAGCATCCGCCATTGCCATTGATACTTCCGGATCATCTGTGTCAGCTGTAAATGAAATGATTGCCGCTGAATTAGTCTTAACAACAGAAGTAGTAATTTCATCGTCATCAGAAGATGATACATATACACTGCTCTGAATATCATCAGCTTCTATATCACCTCTACCTAATATAAGAGCTGCTCTCTGACATACCTTATATGATTTTGCCACATCCATATAAGCGTTCATCGCTGTTACTGCCAAAGTCGCATCTGAATACGAATTAACTGCGGAGGCATAAACTGATGCAGTTGCCCCGTATCTGTCCTCTCCTTTATCAAGAGTTAATCCAAATCCTGCTATAAAAAACAATATTGAGATTATTAAAATATAGATAGCGTTTTTCCATAAAGCACGTATACACCTAAAGACATCTATTTCTAATTCATTTTTAAACATTTAGAATCCTTCCTTATAAGATATTAATTATTGATACAAAATCCATAGAATTATATCATTTATAATTGAAAAAGTATATTAGCAGTTTTATACCTCCAATATTAAATTTAACTGAGAAAAGGACTATATGTAATAATAAAATATATGTTATTTTGCACATTTCCAACTTTTCATAATTAAAAACCCCAGTATTTAAGCATATTGGCCATTTCTTAATATTTTTTTTCGAATTTTAATATTATTTTTGTTGATTTAAATCATAATTCATAGTACATTATACATGTAATTAATTAATATGATTTCTCTTTGACGACTAGAACTTGCAACAACGGAGGACACACTAATATGAAGATTAATCCTATTAAAACACTTATTCTATTTACATTAAGCACTTCTCTTTTTATAAGTAATGTTACTTATTCAAATGCACAAACCACTTCAACAAGTCTCGAACGTGAAGAAATCCTTGCGTTTAATAATACTTCAAGTGATTCCTCAGTTATACGCTGGAGTTCATATCATCAATCTACTATAGACATTCAGGACAATGTCCACGATGGAAATATTCCTGTTTCTTTACTTAATGATCCCGTTTATTGTTCAATGAATTTACCTTCCGAATCCCGTTCTGACGAGATGATTCGTGCTTATCGCGACAATGGTCTTACTATCGGAAGAGTTCCCTCTAATGCATCATTTCTACTTGGTTTTGGTGCTATAGAAGATACCACAGGTATGGAATTGCCGGATAAATTTTCAGTTTATCTTGGACAGATGAAATTGTTTGCTTTCTCAAAATCACAAAACAAATGGATTACCATAGAGTCTCAGCCCTATCCGAGAGGAATTTATATCTATACCTTACCCTGGACCACAACAGTTGCTACAAAATGCGAACGTGTTACTAATTATAGTAATTACGTAAGAGTTGATCTTACAAAAGAAGAGCTTCAGGGAAATTGCCTCCACTTCTGGGAAGGCAAAGCCAAAGTGAAAAATGATGACTATCTTTACTATGCTGCAAGTTACGATGTATGGGTTAGCAGCAATGCAGCCGGTAAACTCACAGCTACAGGAGGTATTGATACAAAAGACTCAGCCTGCATTCAGACTATAAATCAGTTAAACACAACTCGTGGCTATAGTTGTTCAGAAACATGCAAATCCGTATGGGGCAATACTATACCTAACAGCGAATACGAAAAATGTAATTCAAGTGTACTCAACAGTCTTTATGGCAACGTAAATTATCCCTATACTGCATCATCCGATAACGCATGGATAAATGGTGCATCATCTGCCGAAGATACTTCTTCTATTGAAGAGAATATTTCTTATGAAGAAATCATCCCCAAAGACAATTCAATCAATAATGAAGACTCAGAGAGCAAAAACGAACCGGAAGTTATTCCTACTAGCATAACTAAAGTCACTTCTACCGATGACTCAGTTACAATAAAATGGAAAAAGCAGCCCAAACAGTCCAGTGGCTACCAGATTCAGTACAGCTCTGATAAGAAATTAAAGAAGAAAGTAAAAACAGTAACTATAAACAATCCTAATAAGGGCACAAAAAAGATAAGCAAAATCGAGCAGGATAAAAACTACTATGTAAAAATCCGTTCTTACTATAAGGTTGGTTCAAAAATCGTTTACTCAAAGTGGAGTAAAGTTAAAAAGATCCGAACCAAGTAAAATTATTAAAGCTAAAAACGTGGCACCGATTACATAATGATCGGTGCCACGTTTTAATTAATATACTCTTTTTGCTATGTCCAGATAATAATCCTGTAACAGATGATACGATTCATTTATATCGTACTTATTATCCATGATCCTGTTATTTTGTCTGTCACTTACATCAACATTATTTACTATGAATTGTGCCCACTCTGATGCTTTTTGATGTAAAGGTAAGAAATATGTATTTTCACAAAATGAAACCTCTTTTGGTACTTTATCAGAAAAGAAACAAGGCAATTTGGTAAACTGTGCTTCTATTCCGACAACAGGTACCCCTTCAAAGAATGAAGGCATCACAAAGGCATCCATTACCTGATAAAGTTCATCCACATCTGTACGTTTGCCTAAAAATCTTACATTATCATCAAGACCCTTACTATTAACAAGACGTCGGATCTCCTGTTCTTTCTCTCCTACTCCGATTATAAGTAATTGTGCATCTGGGATAAGCTTTGTAATTTCTGCAAATATTTCTATTAAAAAATTATGATTCTTTTGATATGAAATACGGCCAATATGTCCGACTACAAATTGATCCTTTAGTCCTAATTCCTGCCTCTTCTGAATCCTTTTATCCCCATCAAACACAAAATCAGTATTGTCTATTGCATTAGGAATAATCCTGAAATCCTTATTGCCAAACAAAAACTGTCCGGCCTCTTCTCCACAGGCTAAAAAATCTGTTGCAACACCTGTAATTCTCGACCGATAATACATCTTTAACAAATATTTAAAATCACGATCAATGGAAGTATTATGACTGTGGGCAATTCTTACCGGTACACCGTTTTTCATCCCTGCCTTTAAAGGAATATAACTCATAGCATCTATATGTGAATGCATGATTTTGTATTCATGATGTTCTTCAAAAAAGGCTTTCATAAATCTAAAATAAGCACCATAGTTTTGAGGATACAATCTTGGAGCATAATAGACTTTTCCGCCTAAAGACAGGATCTCATCGTCATAATCATCTTTATCAGGTCTGTGTGTAAGAAAATCGAACTGAATCTCGCTTCTGTCAATATGTCTGTAATAATTCATGAGCATTGTCTCAAGCCCTGCTCTATGCATATTATTAACCACTTGTAAAATTCTAATCATATTCTTTAACCTTTATTTCTTATTTGGCCTTCTAAATATCCCCTGTAATCACAGAGTCAGAATATTTAAAAATTTAATATACCCTTTTCATAGTGTATAATAAAATGACCGGCTACCATATACTTGAAAATATGGCGCAAAATATACTATTTATTACTTGATCAGGAGTCATGCAAACGATGTTTGTGTTTTTACTAATATTTTCTATCGTTTTATTCCTTTTAAACATATATTGCTTTAAAAACAAGCTTTATCCATGCCTGATAATTCCATGTCTGCTCTTTTTACCGGAATATTATGGATTTGATATTTCACCTGATCTCCCTATAATAACTGTAAGCAGAATCATGCTTGTGGTGTTCTATATTTACGCTTTAATCAACCGAAAGAAAAATGTATCCATAAAGGAATGGCTGACAAAACCCCCATTTAGGACAATATTTCTTGTGGGATACTTTATTTTTAGAATTATAAGCAATATCTTCTATCTCTCAAAATACTTTCAGGCAACAAAAACGATACTTGAAATTCTTTTCGAAGAGTTATGCCTGATCATCGCGTTCTTCTTGTTACAACCGGACAGAAACGAAATCATCAAAATCATTAAATCCATCGTATTTACCGCATCCGTTCTTTTTTGGGTGGGCGTTTTTGAGAGTTATACTTATATCAGACCATTCCAGGCACTATATACTGTAAATCGCGAAATGAACAACGATTTCTATGTAAGGTTGGGCTTACTCAGGGCAACAACGACCATGGGCCTTCCTGTTTTTTATGGAAATATGTGCATTATGATCTTCCCTCTTGTTCTGTATTTGTATAACCTTAAAAAGAACAAGTTATATCTTGGAATAATCCTTGTAAATTTTCTCGCAACAATACATTCCGGATCCAGAGCGGATATTATATTTTTCTTTGCAATCACTTTTGTTTACCTGATCTATCTTTATATAACAAAGCAAAAGATAATCCCTGCTCTAAAGAATATAGCTATTCTTAGCGTATTATTCCTGCTTTTAATTTCTTTTTACTCGATGCTTAGTCCGTATGCAAAATACTTCTATGAAGGCTCAGCAAAAGCGGTTCTGAATGAATTTGGTTTTGAATTTGACATTGATTCATCAGCCCCCTATGGAATTGACGGATTTGGTGACAATAAATATGGTGTATCATCCAGAACATTCCAATTAACCGGAGTCAAATATGCATTTTCCAAAAATCCCATATTCGGTTTAGGTAATGGTGCCCTTAAAAACGGAGATGTTCTTTACAACGGTTGGGGAAAATGGGTTCCCTTTTACTCATTCGATATGGGTATAGTACAAATCCTGATTTCAGAGGGTATCCTCGGTATGCTCGGCTATATCTCTTTATTTATCTATTTAGCATTATTGGCATACAATCAGAGAAGCACCCAGGATAAAAAACTGTTTATCGTTATGGCCATCATGCCGATTGCATATTTAATGTCAACCCTATCGACTGCAAACATGAGCAACTTCCTTTTCTGTATGGTCACTCAATGTGTTGTTTTTTCACTCGACTCAGAGAAGGATAATAATTCGGTGCACCTTTAATCTATCAAATCCATATACTTTGCTATTACATCCTGATTGCCGTATTCACGTTCACTTAAATACTGATGCAAATGTGTTCTGAGTTCTTCACTGTTCAGTAATTTCTCTACACCATCTGCGATGCCTTCCGGATTCATAGATACCACTATGCCCTCATCACCATCTTTTATCTGATCAGCTACGGTAGGATAGTTAGTTGCAATAATTGGTATTCCCAGGATCTTTGCCTCATCAATAACAACCGACTTTCCTTCATATCGTGATGGTTGTATGAATACCGTTGCATTTTTTATATATGGATATGGATTTTCCTTGGCACCCACCATAATAAAGCTATCCTGAACATCACATTTTTCTGTCTGCTGCTTCAGCTGCTCCTCCAAATCGCCCGATCCTACGAGATACCACTTGAATGGAACACCACGCTTTTTTAATAATGAAGCAGCTTCAATCGCCATATCAAAGCCCTTTTCTTCATTCATTCTCCCGACAGATACGATACAGTTGGTATTCAGATCATATTCTTCAGGAACAAACTCTGATGCTCTCTTTTTTACCACCACAGATGAAGTGATATTTTCAATCATATATATTTTATCTTTAAACTCAGGAAATTCTTCGTTCAGAATGTTAGCGCAGGTATCGGAGATAGTAACAATACCGTTGACTCTTTCAAAATAACTATGGTCATATTCTCTGGGATTGCCCGCCGAGCGATAATCCGTATGAATCCATACCAGCTTTTTATCTGCATCAACTTTTTCATCTATAAAATATAAAACCTCGCCGGAAATATATGCCAGCGCTACATCATATTTCTTTTCCAGCTTTTTGATTTTTTTACCATAGAAATGTTTCCACCTAAAAGCTCTCATTTCCTCTACATTATTTGAAAATATAGAAGAAATACCATTTGCTATAAGCTTATAGGGAAGCAGTAATCCGGCATCGGAAAGTGAACCATACAACCTTTTTACGTCGGATGGGGTCTCAAGAACAGTGAACTCCGAAGGAACCTGCGCCAAAAACAAGCCTCGTCTCTTAAATAAAAGAACATCTATCTCATATTTCCCTTTTGGAAGTTCATTTAACATATTTACAAGGCTTTTTTCTGCACCACCATTATAGAGGGTTGTCATCACTATTAATAATTTTTTCATTTATCGTCCTATGATGCTACTAAAAGCAAATAACATCATATTTCCTTTCTAATATATCCACAATCACACAAATAGCATTCTGTTAACTGCGTATATGCCACAAATATATTGCAAATGCCATTTTATGTTTCATTAAAAACAGCATCAACCGTTTCTTAAATCCACAATCATTGCATTTATAATTTGCCAATGCAATCCTTAATTTATTGTGGTTAAGTACTCCTTTAATCTTTCTTAATGCCTCGCTTCGAGGATGCGTATTATTCACGGTGCATTCATTCTTTATAACCACATAAAAAGTTTTACCTATATAAGAATCATATAATTCATTTTCTAAATCAGAATACTTATTCTTCTTTTTTGCAAAATTCACCATTTTGCTATTTAACGCTTCATACTGTTCAAATATTTCATATCTGTATCTGCGGCTCAAACTACCATCTCGAAAATCATAATCATATAACGCATTATCGATAACCTTCATACTTTGCGCCGTCAAATATACCTGAAAATTGTATAAATAATCTTCGCTGGCTATCTCTCTTTCAGAAACAAATCGGATCTCATTCTTATTTAAAAACTCCAGATTATAAATATGTGACCAGGCTGAAAAATTCACCTGTCCTGTGTTGATAAGGGCTTCCTTGACTATGAAAGAGCTAATGTCATTGGCATCGTATTGTCCAACCGGGATAGATGATTTCCAAATTTCACCATCAGGTCTGCTAATATAATTGAACTTCAAAACATCACAGGGAAATTCACATAAACAACGGTGCAAAAGTGAAAGTGCTCCCTGCTCGATCCAATCATCAGGGTCTATAAAAAATATATATTTTCCCGTTGCTACATTGACACCGGCATTACGGGCACTGGACAGGCCACCGTTTTCTTTATGAATAACGGATATCCTACTGTCTGTCGTTTCCAATTCATCACATATCTCTGCACAACCATCAGTTGAACCATCATCTACAAGGATCATCTCGTAATCATCAAAATCCTGCTTCAAAATGGAATCCACCGATCGTCTGATATAATCTTTGATATTATATACCGGCAAAATAAGACTAAAAAATGTCTCTTTCATTTATCTTCTTCTCCAAAAATATACTAAATAGAAATTATCTTTTTATCATTTTTTTTACCAGTGCCAGAGCTTCCTTATACTCATGAGTTTTGCAATATACTATCAAAAACAGTAGATTACAGAGAATCACGCATATAATTGCTCTTACAATCAGCTGAAACAACAGACTCATATTTGCCGTAAGACTACTACTTAATAAATAGACTATGGCAGTACTAATAACTGTAACCAATGTGTACTTCAAAATATTCATTATATACATTCTTTCGAATGTTTTAGGAAACAAAGTGGAAAAAATATTTCTTAACAACCACGGAGCTCCAATAAATAATACTGAAAGTAATGTGGAAAGTATTACTCCGTATATTCCCCAAAACTTTACGATAACGATGTTTAATCCCAGATTCGTTAATGCTATTGCCAATGGTCTGAAGCGATCATCATGCCATAACCCTGCAGCATCCTTATAAACATTCATTACCCTATATAATTCCCAAACAAAAAAGAATGCGCTGATAAGGATAACAAACTCAAAGGACAGCATATTCTCTTTTTTGGCCCATAATTCCATAAAAGGCTGATACATACATACAAGACAACAGGTACAAAAGCCTGACACCCAAGCAATAATAAACGTGAATTTATTTAAGTCATTATAGTTTTTCTCAGGTGTCTCTGTAATTATACTGTTCCCGATTCCTGCCATACATGCCGCAAAAACTATCTGAATTATTCCAATCAATGAGTTGACTACATAATAGTAATTCTGATAAATACCAACCATTTCCAGTCCTAAAAATGCTGATATCACCAGAGAGTCAGCTGATGAAAAAATAACGCCTCCGAATTTGGCAGTAAACAAATCTCTTATTTGCCTGTTAATACTATGCAATTCTTCCTTTGGTAAGCTTCCTTCAGGGTGATAGTCCGGGAACAATTTATTGGCAAAATAGGCTGTTATAATATTTGTCAATATCTGAATAAACAGCGTAACCATTACAAAAGTGTAGTAATTATGAGTAAATATCAGCAAAACAATCTGGAGAATATTTTGTAATAAAGACATTGATATATTTACTTTACTTGCTACATCCTCCCTTTGATGCGCAGACAGAATACTATTTTTGTATGCAAACAACCAATAAGATAGTACCGTAGCTCCAAGATTAATTATATAAAGTATATAAATATTAACATCAGCAGGAACATCACCTTTAACCAATTTGGGAATAAATGGTATAAGTATAAGTCCAAGCATTAGTATTACGAAACCTATTATTCTGTAATACAATTTGTAAAGTGCCATCAAAGCACATACTTTTGAATGATCATCCTCTGCTATTGGTTTATACATGCTATAAACCATCGCACTGCCTACACCCAATTCTGCCAAATTCAAGACTGACAAAATCGATGTAAACAAACTTGATAGCCCCAAATACTTCATTCCAAGAATATAAATAATGGCTGTTCTTGTAATAAACGGAAGGACTATTTGAATTATTTTCATCACAAGTCCAAAAACTATATTTCTGGACGCATTTTTTGTTCTATTAGAATTCATTATCATCTCCAGATTTATATTTCTTTATATAAATCATTCTTTTAATCAAAAATTTTATAGGTCCACCCATTTTTTTTCTAAATTGTCTTTCAACACCACGGTAACCTTCACTACGATATATGGATAAAATATGATCTCTTTCATCAGGCTCCTGACTAGGTACCCTTAATTGTTTATTTTTAGCAGCTATCTTTGAATAATCTGATGAAACAATATTAAGAAACTCCAGGTTTTCTCTAAGAAGTTCTTCACCTTTATCTGTATTCACCAATAATCCAGACCAGCATTTTGACAAATCAATGCGACCTTCATTAACGTCATCTGAATGCTGCTCTTCGATTCCCCAAAAATCGCCTATAGTTATATCAGCAACTCGCATTTCACATGCATATGGGCATGAATAGCAATTTTTCCTATATATCACCCCATCTAAAAAAAGCTTGTAATATGATAAAAGTGCATGCGGTATTAAATAATAATATTTTACGCAGTAGACAGCAGCATTGAATTCCTTCGTATTTTTCGATTTAAAGCGAAAAACAAATCTGGAAATCTTAGCATTTAAATCTTTCTTTAATTGTCCTAAGAATTCGTTGAACATTTTTTGAGAAGGCACACCATGGCATATCAAATCTATTGTATAAAGATTATCGGGATTACCGGTAATAGTTTTTAAAGCATCTACCTGACATGGTGTCCCACTAAAAAGTACTTTTTGCCCACTATTAAGTAAATTTATGATTTCGCCAAAACTCATATACGCATCTGATTGAACATATTTAGAGCCTTGAATTTTCTTAAGAGTAGCTACATCATTTCCAATAACATGTCTTACCGTATATAAATCATCTGTCATAATTTCAGCTGCCCCGCATATATGGGCGCCACTACTTATAAATGAAGCAGCTATAGCAGAAAACACTCCTCCGGATGCACTTTTTCCGTACATCTTATCATTTGTATTTATAGCAGCATATCCTATTAAGGGCTTATTTTTCCATTTTGACTCTTTTTTGTAGCTACAATTATTTAAGCATTTTCCACATTTTATACATTTGTTACTATCTATAACAGGATATATATAACCACATTCATCCTCTTCCATAGTAATAGCTGATTTAGGACATATTACGGCACATGCGCCGCATCCACAACAACTACTAGGATCATCCGCCAGATCAATATGTTCCTTCATTTGTTTTCTCTCCAAATTATTTTGCAAGTTCGATACACTCTTTGATATATTTCTTACTCTTCTTTCTCTCAGTTTCAAGAATTGAGTCTACTTTATCATAATCAATTTCTTTATTGATCACATCTTCTAACTTTGAAATATCTTCTAACTTCCTGTCTTCAAGTTGTAAATCCGCTAAAAGATTAGTCATTTTATTCTTGTTTGTTGCTCTGATAATTGAAACAAACTTTTTATGATTGATAACAGAAAAGATAGTTCCATGAAAAGTATCTGTCACTATATATTCAGCATTATAAAAATAATCAAGAACGCGAAAGGGATCTGCCGGAATAAATAGATCGCACCAATACAGAACTCCTCCACAGCAAACCGTCTTTAGTCCATGATTCTTAGCAAAGTTTTTAATTGCATCTATCTCTTTTTTTGACCGTATCCTGTCATTATATGCGTAAACGATCATATAATTTTTTAAGCCAACAGTTTTTCTAACCTGTCCGGGCAAAGGTCCGACAAGTACAGGATCCAAATTATACTCTATTTCACCATCATACAAATGAGAAATATATTCCTTTGTTCCCAAATCCCGAACCGAGAGTTTCTTAAAATTACTCAGGCATTTCTTAACATCATCAACATGATTGTGCGGAATTCCTTCGTAAACAGCGCTACCGCATGATGCTGCATATGTAACGATAGCCTCAGCGTTGTCTACTTCACCATACAATTGCTTTCTAATCCTGTTAGTACATTTGAAAACCTCATCACTGCCGACAAAAACCAAATCATAGGTCTTGCACGAAGTATCTTCAGTCATTCCTAATTCAGTTTTCCAAAATTCTCTGATCTTTCTAAAAAAAGAAAACTGCTGAATTCGATACATCACATATTTTTTAGCTTTATCAAATAAAGGATTAGCAAAATAAGATTCCTGGGCATAATCATCATCATCCTGCACCGGCATGCACGCTTCAATGAATGGTTCTTCTTTTATATCCAGGAAATCCGCACTTTCTCCGCTAAGTTCTCTTATTATTTCACGTAAAGAATACGCCTGTAGCACTGATCCGTAATTTAATACTCTTTGCATCGATAAGATAGCAATTCTCATTATTTTTTCCCTTTTCTCTCAAAATAAAAAATACTTTTTGGTTCTTTCTTGTATATATTTTGTTGAATGCTATCATCAAAGCCGAACATAAGAAGTGCTATTACAACTAAGAATTTCAAATTAAGAGTCACTTCTACTGAAGAAAGAATAACATACATGTATGCCATAAAAAGAAATCCCGCACACTGTTTCTCATTTGTATTCTTAAAAGCTATATATACAATTATTAAAATCAATACAGTCCCAACAATTCCAAAGGATAGCAATATATCCGCCAAACCATTCTGAAGGTCAGCCATGCCGCCTGTAAATAACATAGCGGCAACGTAATTATTTGAATATCCCACCCCAAAAACCGGCTTGTACATGATTGCCGGTAAAATACCCTGAAATCCTGTCATTCGGCCTGAGAGAGTCATATCTTCATGTAACACTTCGACAATAATATATTTAATAGGTTCATAATAGATGATATTCGAAAATAATATCAGTATTGTAGAAGCAACAAACAACATTATCAAAAAAACAGTGTACCTCTTTAGTATTTGTATTATAGAATCTTTAAATTCATACATTGAAAGCAGCACTATCACTCCAACAACTGCTGTTGAACATTCACTATATATACAGATTGCAATCGTCAAAATGACGTGAAAAAGTATGACAACCTTTGCTTGCGGTTTTATAGAATTAATGTAAAGAAACAGCACCAAAGTAAGAATATGTAAATATGAAAGGTTAAATTTATTACCAACCAGATAGTTTCCTATTCCAACATATTTAGCACCGGTCATAATGCCGGTTATATCCGAAATAATGCAATAAAATGCTCCGCATATATAAAGGGTTCTGATAACCTCCAGAATATTACCTTTAACTTTCTCGCATTCAAGAACATAAAACGGGACTATGAATGTCGCCACAACCACTCCGGCATATCTGACTGACACATCCAAAATATCTCTGTTTACAAGCATAGGTATAAACATTTCCACGGCAAGTAAAGCTACAATACCATTTAAAACCAAATATTCAGATTTCAGAAGAAACTTATAATTCATTATCAAATAAATCGCAATTATCGCAACTAACACATTTTGAAATAAATTATAATTTCCTATTCGAACTACTACAAATGACACATGAAACAATAAAATAGTTATGAATCTTGATACTAATTTATCATTTATCTCAAATACCATACGAAATATCTCCAAATACTGCATTAAATCACTGCATTGCTCTGCTATTCATATAGAAAACAAAAAAATTTTATGTTAAACTAACATAATCATACGAGGCAGGAGTGCATTATGCTATTAGCAATACTAATAAATTTTCAAAACTTTATAAAGAAATCTCCAATACTTTCTATAGTTAAACAATTCAGATATGTTTTGAACTATTCTTTTTCAAAAGAAATCCTATCGGAAGATTTGGATAAAGCTTATTCAGTTTTAGAATCCAATAATCCTGATCCTGATAGTACATGCATCCATTCCAACAATGTTGATAGCAATCCTCTCTATGATTTACAGATTGTTGTACCCACATACAATACCGAAAAATATCTTGAAGCATGTATAGATTCCATAATAAATCAGGAAACATCTTACACCTGGAAGCTGACAATAGTAAACGATGGCTCCACTGATAACACAGGTGATATTTTATCAAAATACGCAACACATGCTAACATAGAAATTATCAATTCAAAAAATGGTGGACCATCCGCAAGAAATCTTGGAATTCAAAATATAACCGCAAAATACGTTACTTTTATCGATTCCGATGATTATATACCCCAGGGAGCAGTCCAAAGTTTAATGAATTGTGCCTTTAAAAATGACGCTGATATTGTTGAAGGCGCTCACTTCAGACTTTATGACACTTATTCCATAAAATACAACCACTTAAAGGAAGAACGAATCGAAGATACCAGCAAGCTGATCGGCATGCCCTGGGGAAAAGTGTATAAAAGCACGCTATTTGAAAATCTCATCTTCCC
The DNA here is from genome assembly GCF_000424165.1 of Butyrivibrio sp. AE3006. Classification (NCBI taxonomy): domain Bacteria; kingdom Bacillati; phylum Bacillota; class Clostridia; order Lachnospirales; family Lachnospiraceae; genus Butyrivibrio; species Butyrivibrio sp. AE3006. The sequence goes on from NZ_AUJJ01000012.1 coordinate 128,632, forward strand.
AATGTCATTATGGTTTGAAGATTCGATATGTACTTTTTTCCTGTATCAAATGGCTGATAGAATATATACCATTCCCAATTATGTATATTATTACAGAATCGTTGGCAGCAGTATATCCCATTCTTCTGCCAAAAAGCCTAAATCCATAGACACCATATGGGTTACCAGGCTAATACTAAAAGAGTATTCATTATTAGGTTTGCCTAAGGATCTTGCATATCATAATAAAATAATGCAGCAAATCATTTTAAACGAAAAAAGACTCAGTCGTCTGTCTGAAGAAATTCAAAAAGCTGCTTTCACAGTAACCGCCGACCTATTGAGCCGGTACAGTACTGCTTATGAATGCGATAAAAAGTATCATCCTCTTTATAAATTCATAACCTCCATGGATTATGGACACTATAAGCTTTTCTGCGAAACGCACTAATTAGTCAAACATCTAACATAATGCTTTCAAATGAGATAAATCATTTCAATCTCATTTGAAAGCATTATTTTTTACTACATGTACAGGAAATCAAAAATCATCACATTAGTCCATTCTTTTTCAGGAAATCATCCAAGTCCTCATATTGTGGCTCAAAATTCCACACATTTTCACCTGACATAGGCAATCTGGATATTTCCATGAAATACTTCCTGTATTCCTCTGTTCTGGGAGCAAAAAGTCCAATGTATGCACCCATTTCTTTATATGTGGGCTTTCTGTGAAATCTCTCAATTATTCCTTTTGCAAGACAAACCGCTCCATCGTGGTAATGAGCTTCTCTCTTTTTCTTATAGTCTTCAAGTGTACATATCTGTCTTGCAGGGTTACCGGCCCAAACTGTTCCTGACGGAATCTTACCGCTAACCACAGAGCCTGCACCAATAATACAATTATCACCTATCTCAGTGCCCATCAAAATAACTGCTTTCATGCCTATGAAGACATTATTGCCAATTTTTGTTTCTCTGTGATTTTGTGGCATTATTTTATATACATCATTAAGCACAGAATAGCTGAAATCATGAGCCAGAATAAGTACTTCAGGTGTTATTGTAACATTATCTCCTATGCTGATAAGGAAACCGGCCTGAACATCAATTCCTGTGTTCTTCGGATAGATAAAAACAACGTTTTCACCAATCCTTACCCCACGCTCCCTTAAATAATCAATAAATTCATCGGAAGTCATTCTTCCTGTTATCTTTCGTTTGATCAGATCTAAATAGTCCTTCACTAATCTCTCCTTTATATTGTTATGAAACAAATCTACGGAACCAGTCATCCAAGGCAAATAATATCGCGTTAAAACTGTGCAGCATCCGCTATACTATTCATTCTAAAAATCACCCATGCTAACGATACAAAAACAAAAGTGATAGTTTTGTATTGAAAAGCCTTCATTACCATGAACTAAAATTGAATTTGGCTTTCTAACTGCTAATGATGCTCCATGAGGTGTATCAAGCCATCCAACCGGTCTTTCATATGCAAAAGAAACGATATTTACAACAAGAAATACTACGATAGCTGCTATCATTCACCCTACTATCTGATTTATAAACCCTTTCTTCACTATATATTTCCTTTCAATTTTTAAATAAATATCTGCTTCTGTAACAATCAGTTACTATGCTCTATATTTTCTTTTTAAACACAATGGCAGCGATCACCGCTCCAACCAATGTACCATAAGTATTAGTCACTATATCCGTTACTTCAAACCTTCCCGTGGAACTTAGGAGCTGATAATTCTCGATAAGCACGCTGGTAATCATTCCGATTATCGTAGAAATGAATATTCTCAAATAAAGTTTTTTTATTTTAAGAAACGGACAAACTAAAAAGCCCCAGGGGATAAACAGTATAATATTAAGAATACTCATTGTACTGCTCCAAAATGATGGTGTATATCCTCTCAGGCCAAACCCAAGATCCAGATTAAGATAAACCTCTCCTACTTTTGACCCTACAGGTCTTCTTAAAATAGTAAAAGTAAGAATTACAGTTAAATATGCAACAATCAAAAATAAGTGAAGCATTTTCCTGTATGAGATTTTTCTTTTTTTATTTACTATCACAGCTGACAAAAAGATCAAAACCGCCTCGATAATTATCAGCACTGACAGGCTTAATATACTAATCCCTTCTGTTTCTCCGCCAAGTATATATTTAAACAAGTCAAAATAATCATCAAACATATATCAAAATTCTCATTTCGATTTTTCTCTGACAGTACGCTTATCTTTCGTTATTATACCTTATTAAGTCTCTCAACATTAAGAATCGCGTCAATATATAATCTTGCACTCTCACCTGTAACCTGCTCCCAGTTAAATCGTTTATCGCAGTAATTCATTATCTCTTCATCAGTATGGAATATCTCAGGATTCTTTATGCATTCATTAAGCTTTTTTGCAAGGTCATCCACATTGGATTTTTCAAAATACTGAGCATATTCAAGGGCCGCTTCAGAATTTTCCGGTATATTGCTGGCAAGACACTTCCTGCCATAGCTCAGGGCCTCTAAAAGGCTTATGGGCATACCCTCTACATCACTTGGAAGTACATACATATAGCAGTTACTAAACAGCTCTGCCAGAATATGTCCCTGAACAAATCCTGTCATTATAATGCGCTTGTCTTTTTCCGAGTAATCCATTATCTTCTTTACATAGTCATCTGAATGACTTCCGCCACCGGCTATAACAAGCTTAAGATCTGTATCTAACTTAGAAAATGCCTTGACCAGATAAGATATTCCTTTTTCCGGAACAAGTCTTCCAAGATACAGAATGTATTTCTCTTTCTCAAGTCCAAACTTTTTGGTAATAATATCAGGCTCACGGAACTCTGTCTTATTAACTCCATTCGGTATATATATTGTCTCTCTGTGATATGTATCCAGAAAATACTGCTGTACATTTGCAGACAATACTATAACCTCATCCGCATATCTGGCTGCTATATATTCCCCAAATTTAAGGAATTTAGTCGCAAAACCTCCCCACTTTGAACGCTGCCAGTCGAGTCCATGGATCGTAGCGATAGTTCTGATTCCAAAAAAATGCGGAATTATTAACATGGCACAGGGGCCCTCTGCATGATAATGAATAACATCATAATTTCCAAACAGTGCCATAATGGTAGCTAAAAAAGAATACACAACAGCATTTAGTGCCTTCACATCAGGAGTTGGTACCTGAACAATACGTATGCCCTTGTATCTTTTGAGCTTGTGAGCCTCTTTATCGGCATTTTTATCCGCGACGTTTTTTCCTTTTCTATTGTATGCCGTAACCGAGTGCCCCATCTGAACAAGACGGGTGGATAGTTCCTCAACAACTATCTCAATTCCGCCTTCTCTTGACGGTATTCTCTTGTGTCCGATCATTGCAATTTTCATGTTGACGTTTTCCCAAATGTTCTAGTACGAATTTTCGTGTTTAAACAACTGCCCCACAGTTTTGATTATAATCTTAATATCAAGCCAGATACTCCATTTATCAATATATTCGGTATCAAGCTCTACTACCTTATTAAAATCTGTAACACTGCTTCTGCCGCTAACCTGCCACATTCCTGTGATTCCGGGTTTAATACTGATCCTGCGCCAATCGTGCATGGAATATAATTCCACTTCTCCAATAGTCGGAGGTCTGGTTCCTACCACACTCATGGAGCCGAAAAGCACATTAAAAAACTGTGGCAATTCATCTATGCTTGTTTTCCTGATAAATTTCCCTACTCTTGTGACTCTTGGATCATCCTTCATCTTGAACATCATACCGTTTTTGACATCATTGAATTTTTCAAGCTCCGGTCTTAGTTCTTCCGCATCAACACGCATGCTTCTGAATTTCCAAATAAGGAAATGTCGTCCGTTCTTGCCTACACGAACCTGCCTAAAAAACACAGGCCCGGGCGAATCTATTTTTATTGCAATAGCTGTTATTAGCATAATTGGAGATGTCAATATTATAATCACAAGAGAAAAAACAATATCAAACCATCTCTTGAAAATAACAGCGTACTTGTTCATAGTTACAGTATGGAATGTCAAAATCGGATATGTACCTATGCTGCTCACAAACGAAAATGCCTTTCGTCTTCTAAAGGTATCCACAACAATTCGGCAAGTGACACCCATTTCAATACATATATCTACGTATTGCTGCAAAAGAATGATATCCATATCGCGCTTTTGCAAAAAGAATACCTGATCAATGTTGTATTTGCGGATAATTGATTCCAGATTTTTAAGCTTACCAATATATTCTATTGATTTATCATCATCATCCAGACTTATGTAGCCTATCTCGTTTATCTGAATTGAAGTCTTCTCCAGAAAATATCTGAATTTATTATATGAATCCTTGCTTCCTACATATAAAGCTCTTGGAACATGCTTACGTAAAATGAATCTATCAACTATCCCCCTGAAAAACATGATTTCTAAAAAAATTACAACGTAAGTAACTATCGGAAGCGCTAAAACAAGCTCGTTATATATATATTTGTCCAACGAATGATACAGTAACCCATAAGCACATATAAGAGCAAAAATATATGCAAGACTCTCTCTCCTAAGTATTCTATCCAGGTAAAAGAATAATGTAGTATTGTAAACATTAAGTGCTCTGTTAAATAACAGAAAAACCAATGCTGAAACAAGATACACAGGCATCAGTACCTGGATATCACCATTTGAAATGGCACCTCTTCCCCATATTGAATAGGATATAAAAAAAGCTATCGCTATCGAGCCTATATCCAAAAGAATATGAATTATGTCAAATGATGCCCCCGAATTAGATCGATTCATCTTGTCAACAACTCCGCCAAATAATAAAAAGTCTACAGCTTAATTGTGCGCAAAGTATAAAAGCACACAAAATCAATATTACCATAATTATATAACCTTGAAAACCAAAAATCAGTATTTGCAAGACACTTTCTTAAAATAGTAACTTGTAAAACTAAATTCCACCCCTTTAACACACGACATGGAACTTACTAATTCCAAACTCGGGTATGGAATTTACTAATTCTTATTGATATCATCCATAGGTTCATCCACATATGCTCTCCGGCATTAAGGAGGAACTTATGGAATCCACTAATAAGAACAAGCATCTTGATTTAGACAAGCGTTATGAAATCCAGCATGGTTTGGATGACTCTCTCAGCTTTAAAGCCATTGGAGCTGCGATAGGAAAAGACTGTACCACTATTTCAAAAGAAGTCAGAGCACATATCATATATGAAAAGAAGGGCGCTCCTTATCGACCTTTCAATGATTGCGCCAACAGAACACACTGCACTCACTATGGGGATGCCTGTGACGAGTGTACCAGGAAAAACAAAAAGAACTGCAGAAGCTGTGGATCATGCATACCTGCATGTCCGGATTATGAGAAGGAACTCTGTCCTCTTCATACAAAGCCTCCATATGTATGCAACGGATGCAGCGTGAGAAACACATGCACCCTTGAGAAGCATCTTTATAATGCACGCTATGCGCAGAAAGAGTATGAAGACTTAAGGAGTGAATCCCGATCCGGCTTCAACCTCACAGAGAAGGAACTTAAGCAGCTCAATTCAGTTGTAAGTCCCCTCCTTATGAATGGGCAGTCAATACACCACATCCTCACTAACAATCCTGACAAGATACTCCGCTGCGAAAAGACCATTTACACATATGTGGACAACGGACTCTTTGATGGCAGGAACGTTGATATGCCAAGAAAAGTCCGCTTCAGAGTAAGAAAGAACAAATCTGTTCCACTGAAAGTTGATAAGGCATGCCGAAAGGGGCGTACCTACGATGATTACTTAAAATATCGTGAGGAGCATCCGGAACTTCCTGTGGTGGAACTCGATTCAGTTGAAGGCATTAAGGGCGGAGCCGTTCTCCTGACAATACACTTTGTTCTACAGAAGTTCCAGCTTGCTTTTCTTAGACCGGCAAATGACTCACAATCGGTTATAGACATCTTCAATGATATATATGACCTTTTAGGAAAAAAGCTTTTCATGAAACTCTTCCCTATCCTTTTATGTGATAACGGAACAGAATTTTCTAATCCTGAAGCACTCGAATACAGTTCTGATGGCGAGCTGCGCTCAAGAGTATTCTACTGCAATCCATCAGCTCCAAACGAAAAAGGAGCTTGTGAGAACAACCATGAATTTATAAGAAGAGTCATTCCAAAAGGAAAAGACATTGGGAAGTATACTCAGGAACAGATTGACCTGATGATGAATCACATCAACTCCTATAGCCGTCCCGAGCTGGGAAACAAACCACCCTATGCAATGCTCTCATTCATCTATGGCAAGAAGGTATTAAAGCTTTTTAGATTTGAAATCATAAAGCCTAATGACATTATTCTAAAACCTTCACTGCTCAAAAAGGCAAAAAAGAATAATTCATAATGGAGCGGGAACGGAGTCAAGGGACAGTACGCTGGGCGCGTGCGCCCGGGCAGCCCTTGACGCAGTGACACGGATTATCCTGAACTAACAGACAGCAAGCATGCTTGCTGTCCTGCTTCCGGCGAGGACGGGTCTGGGCAGAGCCCAGTTAAAGGGTCAAGGGACTAGTCCCTTGCAGGTTCTTAGGGCGGAGCCCTGAGCCTCCGGAGGACGTTAATCATGTCTCAGCCTGTATTTTGACCATTAACTATTAAATTCCGAGG
>NZ_AUJJ01000013.1:0-129571 GCF_000424165.1 Butyrivibrio sp. AE3006
CTTTTCTCGGAAATAATTTTAATAGGAACACCATCTTCCTGCCATAAGACATAAAGAATCCTTCCCTGAGCTCCGTTAAATGCATCAATGTTTTTTTCTGCCAGTATCCTTTCAAATATACGATCACCCAGCTGTTTTATTTTTGTAACAAGAAATCCACCATTTGCCTTCATAATTTAATACTCCTATATCGTAGTTTTATACTACGATATAGGAGTATTTTTGTCAAGCACACATATCATAACTTCGGATTTTATGTTCTATCATTCATCTCGAAAAACCTGAATCTGATAACGTGTTCCATCTGCTATAGTCTTCTACCAAACTTCCTAATTTCATCAAGTTTTTCCTTTATTACACCTACGTTTAACTTTTCAGACACAAAACCATGTTCAATCATTTCTTTTCTTCTTTCGAGAATAGAATTTTGCTCTCCAACAGAAGTAATCACCCCGATATCTTCTACCCCCATGATTTTTGCGCAGGCATTTCTGAGTTGGATTCCCGCATATGTTGGATGCAGTTTGCGACACCCTTCTGAATCACACAGCTCGTCACTGCGAGACTCGGCATGGTTATGGAAAAAGCTGGTGTCTTTTGAGGATCAGTACATCACTGCATCCTCTGCAGTGAATCCACCAATTGAACCTGCCTTGACCTGGATACATGCATAGCTTAACTCTGAATCTTCCGCAGCAAGAAACTGTCTCTTTCCTTCAGGTGAAATTCTAACCACATCACCTTTAGCGATTTCAACATCCTCTCCATCAATTACAGCCTTACCCTTTCCGGAAAGAATAAGATAGATTTCCTCATTATTTTTATGTGAGTGTACAAAGGGAACACCTGCTCCTGCAGGAAGATGATTGATACTTATCTCTGCTCCCGTTAAACCAAGAGCATCATGAAGTTCTGTTCTAGGAGCCTCTGTTACGTTTACTTTTTTGAGATTTGACATTTTTGTTTTCCTCCATGTATTTGATATTTGTTTTTGTTTGTTGTATCATCATTTTATCCCTTAGGCAATTTCAAACAAGTACGAAGATTTATAATACATAGTCACATTTTTGATACTATTGCGGAAATACAAGGAGAAAATTTTAATGAAAAGCATTTACGGTCAATGTCCTTATGCCACAACTCAAAGAGTCCTTCAAGGTAAGTGGGCCATAGTTATACTCTTTCAGCTTAGTACAGGAACACAACGTTTTAACGAACTTGAAAGGAATATTCCGGACATCACCAGAGCTATGCTGACCAGACAGTTAAGACAATTGGAAAATGACAAACTGATAACCAGAAAGGTATATGCCGAAGTTCCTCCCAGAGTTGAATATAGTCTTAGCGAAATGGGCGAAAAATTCAGGAAGGTCTTGGATCAGATTGAACTTTTCGGCTTTGAATATATTAAAGAAATAGAAAAAGCTGAAGGTTGAGCCCTCAGCTTTTTCATTATTGTAAATTGTTGTCCATCAAAAGAGCTTCTTTCCATCTGAAAAAGCCTCTCCGACTCTTCCGGACACCTTATAATAACCATGTGTGTAAGGATCAAAGGCGATAGCTTCAAGAGAATCTATATTAACCTTGTCTCCAGACATATTTGCTTCCTCAATAGAGGTTTTTACGACTTTTCCGATAACTCCCATTCCTGTCTCGTCACTCTGATATTCGATAAACTCACACTCCATGGCGATAGGAAGCTCATTGCTGATTGGAGCATCTACAAGGTCAGACTTGACTATAGTAAGTCCGCTCTTTTCAAGATATGTCTTCACAGCTCAGCAGGCTCTTCCTCAAGGTTTACCCTGATGCGGTTAAGATACTCTTCAAACTGAAGAATCTCTTTATCCGTAAAATCACGATAATAAATATTCCCCATCTCATTGGATACGGAGTCATAAGCTTCTTTAAGTTCTTTGGCTTTATCTGTGAGGAACAGAAGAGTTTTTCTCTTATCAGCTTCATCAGTTTTGCGGCTTATCAGTCCGTTTTTTTCCATCCGCTCAAGCATGGTTGTAAGTGAAGTAATTGCAAGTCCGCTTTTCTCGGAAATAATTTTAATAGGAACACCATCTTCCTGCCATAAGACATAAAGAATCCTTCCCTGAGCTCCGTTAAATGCATATTATCCAGATGCCTTGCCCATTCTTCCATAGTCATTGGTATCTCACGTTCTGCCTGTCTTTCTGCAAAATCAAGGTATCCAGATACAATCTGCCCCATAGCACGTAGTTCTTTTTCATTTAGGTAGTTCTTGGCAATTTTCGCTTCTCCAAGAGTAGGCTGTTCACCTTTAAAGGTCATAAGTCCCATGAATTCCTTCTCTGAATCCACCCTATGATATATGACTTCAGCAGCAGTTTCTCCGTGTACAGCAAAGTGAATCTTATTTTGGACTTTTTTGAAGAACTCTATAGATGTTTGTGCCTTTGGATCATAATCAACACTTGTAGCATATATTTCAAGGACTTGCCTGTAAAATACCTTTTCAGATGCACGGATATCTCTGATGCGTTCAAGAAGCTCTTTGAAATAGCCACCGCCGCCGAGGTTCTTTAAGCGCTCGTCATCCATAGTGAACCCTTTTTGCATATATTCCTTTAGTCTGGCTGTTGCCCACTGGCGAAATTTGGTAGCAGTCATTGAAGTTATACGATATCCCAAAGAGATTATCATATCCAGATTATAATGAAGTAGGTTTCTTTCAACGTTTCTTCCGCCTTCAATTTGAACTGTTCGGAATTTCCGAACAGTTGCCGCCTCATCTAACTCACCCTCTTTGAATATATTGGTTATGTGCTCGCTGACATTGGATTTACTTGTATGATACAGTTCTGCTAGCTGCTGCTGAGTGAGCCAAACTGTCTCATCTTCAAGCCTGACATCTATTTTGGTCACTCCATCATCTGAACTGTATATTAAAATCTCACCTTTCTCTTCGACCATATTTTTTAAACCTTTCATTTTTTAGCATGTCGCTATAAATATATATTGCGGTCAAAAATCTTGACCGCAAATAAATTCTGTAATAAAGCATAACATAAATTCACAGGCATTAACATCGTTAGATACAAACATGAATGTCGTCTGTCGCCCTTGTTTTATGCAAGAATTATACATTTTGTTAACATATCATCAAGCAAGATATATGGAAGATAATCTAAAAATCCACCGTCTCCGGCGTACATGCCTGTAACTCTTCTTTAGGTATTGTAATAAAAACAGCTACTATATCCGGATCAAGCTGTGATCCCGACACATCTTTTATTATATCCATAGCTTCTTCATGTGTCCGCTTATCCTTATAAGATCGACGCATCGTTATAGCGGAATAGGTATCACAGACAGCTATGATGCTATAGGTTTTGGTCTCATCTTTATGATGTTATTCTTCATTACCTTTGGTTCAAAAGAAAATACCGTTACATCAAAAGAGACTGCGAAGAATCCTGTATAAGCATTCTTCACAGTCTTTCTTTAAATTCAGATTTTAACGTCAGTTATTTCTCGGTCGCTTCTTCGCATTATTTGAGCTTCCTGACCTTGCCGCAGGTTATGCCGTTCTCATTGAATGCATCAACTCTTACATATACATCCTGTCCGGAAATGAGTGCGCCAATGATGCGCTCAGCCTTGTCAGCGCCTTTCGCAGGGTAAAACATGCAGCTGTGATAGAGCTTATCAGCAGCATGACCCCAGCAGATATTGTAGCCATCTGCACCCTGAGCCTGCATAGATACACGCATATCAAGGTCATCGAGTCTCGACGCTTCAAAGCTCACTTCCTGGGGCTTTTTTCCATTGCCCTTACCAAATACGCGAAGGCCTGATATGGCAGCATTTTGATCAAACGGTGTCTCAAGAATAGTCAGTCTGATATAGCGAAGCTTTTGACCTTCACAATCATTCAAAACTATAAAGTCATGAGGAAGGTTTGTATCCGCATCGGACTTATCCATCAAAACAGCAAAGGTCTCACCGTCCAAGGAGCCTTCCAAAGTCCATCTGGTGTGATGAGTTCTGTCGTCTATCTGTCTTGCGCCCATACCCTGACCCGTTATCTCTGTCTCCGGCTGTGCATCAACGCGGTCATCAGCAAAATTGATCTGAATACCACGCACATCCTTCACATCGCCAAGGTCCATCATAAGCCATTCACCGGCGTCCTTCCCGGCAGCTCTCCACCAGGTTCTGTCATCTTCCTCTGAAGCTCTTGAAGGAGCATTGTCCGGTGCGGTTGATATGCTGTCCCATACTGCTACTTTCGTATCTCCTTCGCCGGCGCCGCTTCCCTCGCCTACGCAGTAGGAAGATGCTGTCATCTTCGCGCCGCGGCTAAGCAGGTACCATTCCGGCTCCTGCCAGGGATCAAGCTTTCCTCCATCCACGTACTGAGGCCAGTCACTGTAACCTGTATTACAGAAAAGCTCTCCGTCCTTGTCAAAGCCTGCACGCCAGATGCCACATCTTCTCTCCATGTTATCATTGAGGCTTATGCGGCTTGTTGAGGTGTGCCAGAAATTACCGTTTGCATCCTCCATTGTCGAACCGTGGCCTGCCCCCGGCATGAAGCCGCCCGGCTGATAGGAATAAGGATTATTTTCAGCAAGCTCAAAGGGTCCCAGGGGTGAATCTGACACATATACACCGTCACAGTAAACATTGTACTCAGCGCCCGTTGCTGCATATTGGAGATAGTATTTTCCGTCATGCTTGTTCATGTAGGCACCTTCGATAAAAGGATTATTACTGAGCATGTTCTTGAAAAATGCCTTGTCCGTATCTGAAGCATTGGCCAGCATCTCTTGACCCATGTTTTTAATAGAGTCCTCAAAAAGTCTGTCCAGCTCTTCACCTTCAATCAGAGGCTTACAGTGGTCCTCACCCACTCTCTCATAGCCAAGCTCCCTGGGTCTTCCGTGGACAAGCTCCACTCTGTCCGAAAGAGGCTTCATCGTCTCGGGATCCAGCTCTACGCCCCATATGGGAGTCATATTTGAGCAGCCCCAGTATAGATAAACCTTCCCATCATCATCCCAGAAAAGATCGGGATCCCAGAAATCAAAAGTACCCGGGATTTCTTCATAGGGTCCGTTCTCTATGTCCTTGGTGCGGTAGAAATTACAGATCTCGCCCCTTTTTGATGCGCTGAAGTAAACATAATCACCAATCACCCTCACATCTGGTGCATAATCATCAAGCGGCAGATTATCAGGGAGTCTCACACTCTTCCAATTCGCAAGATCCTCAGACACCCACACCGAGAGATTCATTGAAGCAAAAATATAATATTTCCCTTTCCAATATAAAAATGTGGGGTCAGCTGCCTCTCTTGAGATGTGAAGTTCTCCACCTCTAAAACTGTCTTTGATAAACTGATAGTGATAATCGATGTTTATCGGGTTACAAAAATACTTTTTCATTGCTATACTCCTTCCAAACTCTACTCAAATACCCTGTAATAAGGTTCGCTCTTTATGCACCTCTTCCATTCATCATCCCCAAATTGACCTTGTTTCATGAACGTGGTCCAGGCATCCATCATCTCATCAGATAGCTCATAGTCATGCTTATCCATCGGTCTCCAGCATCTGCCAAGTGTTCCGAACATATACCACAACTCCGCTGAGTGGAAGGCTCCATGATCATCCCCCGGAAGCTTCCTGTTAAAAAAGTACACATAGGCAGGCTGATTTCCCGTCTCCTCAAGTTTTAAGCTATAAGCTACACTTCCTTTATGAAGCGGCTGCTTTTTGGCTATACCGCTCTTATCTTCATCCTGAAGTATATCATCTGCATTTGATCCGATCAGGCATGGCACGTCGGGCATTTTACCCTCATCCATAAGTTTATAGTAGCCATCCTTTAGTACATATCCATCAATTGTCGGAATAAGGAATAAACCGTCAAAAGAGGCTATTCCCTTGCCAATAAATGCTCCCATCTTTCTGATTATTGTCTTTGCATCAAGGCTTCTCATTTCCTCAAGACCGGCTGCGCCAAGTACCTCTGGCAGCATTCTTCCTATTTTTTCCTGTTCCCCCAGGGTTATATCCCTGTGAAGCCCATATTTATAGGAGCCGCCGCTCTGCATTATGGCTTTCGAATAAAGGCCATTTGCAAGCTCACTGGACAGAAGTGTCTGCACGCTCATCGCTCCCGCACTCTGTCCAAAAATAGTAATGTTATCAGCATCACCTCCAAAAGCTGCAATATTATCATGAACCCATCTAAGTGCTGCTATCTGGTCAAGGATCCCGTAATTGCCGGATATCTTTTTCTCATTCTCCTCTGTCAGCCAGGGATGTGCCCAAAATCCAAATACATTGCACCTGTATTCAACACTTACAAGCACCACGCCTCTTTTGCAGTAGGCCTCACCGTCAAACTCCATCTCACTGGCATAGCCGCCCATAAACGCCCCGCCATGAATCCAGAAGGCAACAGGATAGCGCTTATTTTCTGCAGAACCGGGCAAATCCCGCTCGTCTTTTGCTGTCAATGGCGTCCATATATTCAGGTACAGACAGTCCTCGGACATGGTACAGTTGTACTCATTGTTACTGTAGAATTCCTTCGTGTAAAGATCATCTTCGATAATCTCCTGCATGCATCTGTTCCCAAAAGCCGTAGCCTTCCTTACACCGCTATAGTGCTCAGGTTCCACAGGTGCCTTCCATCTGAGATCTCCCACAGGTGGTTTCGCATAAGGTACTCCCAGGAAGCAGGAATACCCCTCCTTATCAAGCCCTTGTATCTTTCCGTATTTTGTATCTATTATCATGATCGCTGCTCCTCAATTAATCTTAATCCTCTACTGTCGGCACATCAAGCCATTATGACTCTTCTTCATATACAAATCATGCCCGAGCCGTAGCCCGGGCATAAAGTATAGTCCCAAATCCTATTATCCCTTCACAGCGCCCATTGTAAGACCTTTTGCAAAGTATTTCTGGAAAAAGGGATATATTATCAGCACAGGAAGTATTCCAACCAGTGCAATAGCCATCCTCACTGTAGTTGTCGGAAGATCTCCTACGTTAACACCGCCTGTCGCATTGGATGCAAGAAACTGGATATTCTCATTTATGTTGTTGAGAATGTTCTGTACCGTATAGAGTTTTGCTCCCTTGGAATCAAGATAGTACAATCCGTTCTGCCAGTCATTCCAGTATGCAAGTCCCGTCATAAGTCCGCTGGTGGCAAGTATCGGAACAGACAGCGGAAGGGCTATATGGAAAAAGTTGTAAAACTCACCTGCCCCATCTATCCTCGAAGCCTCATAGAGTTCTTCGGGAATGCTGTTTTCAAAATAGTTTCTCACCAGCATTACCATGAAACCGCTCAGCATGAGGTTTGGCACTATAAGTCCTCCTATGCTGTTTTTCAGATGAAAAGTTCTCACGTACATGATATAGGTGGGAACGAGGCCTCCGTTAAACAGCATGGTGAATACTACAAGGAAATTCAAAATCTTTCTTCCCGGAAGTTTCCTCTGAGAGAGCATATAGGCCAGCATTGCTGTCATTACAACGCTTGCACCGGTTCCAATTGCTGTGACAATAATCGTCATCAGATATGCTCTTCCTATCATCGCCCACTGCTGTCCAATATACCCGAAGGCTGCCATAGACAGCTTTGCTGGCAGGTATGAAAAGCCGTCATTCATGGCAACTTCCTCATCAGTAAATGAAGCAATCACCAACAGTATGAACGGCAGTATTGCCAGAAGTGAGCTGATTGTCAATATGATATTCGCTGCTAAAGACCAGCGTTTTTGTGTCTTTGTTTTCATATATCCTGTATAGCCCCTTTCTTAGAATACCGAACTGTTTTCATCAAGCCTGCTTACAATCTTGTTGGCAACGACGATGAATATAAAGCCTACAACTGATTGAATAAATGATGCCGCAGATGACATACCCACGTTGTTGAGCTTAAGCAGCGCCCTGTACACATAGGTGTCAATAGTCTGTGTCGCAGGCATAAGCGCACTCTGCATCATGGGAACCTGATAGAACAGACCAAAGTCGGATCTGAAAATCTGCCCCATATTTAATATCAGGAGCATGAGAATAGTCGGCTTTAAGAGCGGTATCGTTATCAGGCGGATTTGCTGCCACTTCGAGGCTCCGTCCAATGAGGCGGCTTCGTAGTATGCGGGATCTATTCCCAGCAGGCTCGACAGATACAGGATCATTCCAAAGCCTATGCCTCTCCACTGATTCACAAAGGTCAGGATAAACGGCCAGTATTTTGGCTCCTGATAAAACTGAGGTATGCTTCCTGTAATTCTCCCGATCATTTTTGATATAAGGCCTGATGTGGGCGATAAGTAAGCATATACAAGGTATGCAATTACAACCATCGACATCAGATAAGGGAGAAGAATCACCGTCTGATAGAATTTCTTTGCCGCAGCATTTTTTACCTCATTTAAGAGAATAGCCGCTCCAACCCCAAGTACCATCCCAAGGAAAATCCATAGGATATTGTAAAGCAGGGTATTTCTGATCATAACGAATGCATCATTGCTCTTAAACAAAAACTCAAAATTCTTTACCCCATTCCAGGGACTCTCCCACATGCCCTTAGCGTAGTTAAAGTCCTTGAAAGCTATCTGCAGACCCGCCAAGGGCATATAGTTATTTATAAAAAGATAAGTCAATCCGGGAAGTCCCATAAGATAAAACGGAAGCCAGTGCAGAAGCTGTTTCCCGAGAGATTTTTTATTACCTTTCATGCTCATGCTCCTTCAAAACTCCTGCTCTTAATTACCTGCAAGGTAAGCATCAAGCTGTTCCTGATTGGCTGCTATTACCTCATCAATTCCTGCTGTCTGAAGATCAGCGACAAGCTTCTCGATAGCTGCATCCACATCCTCGACCTGTCCTGCATTTAACAGAGGAAGCTGCTCTGCAAGTACTGCAGATATTCCGGCTGCCTGTGTGCTGTAAGCCTCTGCGTCAAATGCATATCCAAAAGCCTTGGAAACAACTGCAGAATCATTGAATGCCTCAAGATCATTCACATACTCATCTGTAAGAGGAGCCACAATATGTCTTGTTGTGGGATTACCAAAGTGCATAAAGGATGTGTAATATCCGCTGTGATCTGCATTGGCTGTGCCGTCATATGTGATAACGTTATCTGTTCCATCAACCGCAACATAATCTGTACCCTCAATACCGTAATTAAAGAGGTTGGCAACATCTGCATCAGAGTAGATGAGGTTGATAAGATCCATACATTTGTCAGGTCTCTCTGATGTTGCAGCAATGCCGAGCATCATCTCCTGGACAAAGGATGTCTGGATAATAGGATTATCCATAGATACTATTCCTGTCTCAAAGTCAGGGTTTGTCCATACAGCTATCTGATCAGGTGTATATGCAGTAGATGTTCCAAACACTTTCTGATTGGCAAAATGCTGCTGAACAGAAGTTGTATCTGTCATCTGATCCTCCGGAAGATATCCGTTGTCAAACCATGTCTTTACTGTCTCGCAGTAATGCTTAAATTCATCTGTGGCAAATATATTCTCTACTGTAGTATCATTGGAAGGATCCATAACTACGCCATAGTCTCCCGAAGCACCGTAAACATCTACAGAATTCATAAATTTGAAATTGAGCTGTGCGGAATTGGAAAAGCTTGTAAGATACATGCCATTTTCTTTCAAAGTCTCTCCCACTGCTGTCAGATCGTCGATTGTCATTCCATCATGCATATCGAGTCCGAGTTTATCGGCAACAGTCTTGTTATATACGAATCCTCCTGACACTGCCGGATAAGGGTAGCCTGAAACCGCATAGGTTTTGCCGTTTATTTTCTGAGCTGCCTCAACATTTGAACATACCTCTGAGATAGCGCTTCCTCTCTCTGCGATAAGATCATCAAGCTCAAGAAGCACCCCATCCTTCACTGCTGAACTCATGGCGTATACCAGGCCGACAGTCACAATATCCATCTTCTCACCACCGGCGATACCCATGGAAGTGGTTGTCCCCATATCCCCAATAAAAAGAGGCTGAAGGTCAACCGTCGCATTTATCTTATCAAGAGTAATCTCATTTATAGCAGCCTCAACTGCCTCCAGATCATTGTTAGACTCATTAAGTCCTATGAACTGAACCGCAATCTCGTAAGGCTCTTCGCTCATATCTATAGCCGCATCAGATGTGCTATCTTCACTACCTGCAGTGCCCTCAGAGGTCTCAGCTGATGCTGTCTCTTCCTCACCTGTTGCGGTATCTGAAGCTCCTCCACAGCCGGCAAGAGTCATTGTTGCAACAGCCCCGGCTGTAAGAATACTGACAAGTTTCTTCTTCATAATTTTTGTTACCTCCCATTTACAACTTTGATGTTTGTTACTGCTCAAATGATAACAGGTAAGGATTTTTCAAAATAGAAAAATCCTTACCTGTTATATGTTCAAAAATGACTTTTTGCATTTTCATTCCTATAGCCTTTTGGTCCAACTCCAACGGATTTCTTGAAGATTTTGGTAAAATACGAATAGTTTGGGTACCCCACAAGTTCCGCTACTTTGGTGACCGGATAATCAGTGGATAAAAGTATCTCCTTCGCCAGTTTTATCCTTTCATTCGTGATATACTCAAGAATCGAAACCCCCGTTTCTTTCTTGAAGGTCCTCATGAGATAACTGGCATTTAGATGTACAGTCATAGCTATATCATCCACGCAGATATCCTCCTGAATATGCTCTAATATGAACCGTTTGGCATCATGGACAGACTGATTATGATTTTCCTGTGATTCCTGCACTGCAACACGTATGACTATATCCCCAGGGATTTCCTCCTTTTCTCTCTCACTTTGGAGCCTCTCCACGAGCTTAGTCAGTATCTCATCAAGTTCACTGTAGTCTATTGGTTTCAATATATAGTCGACACTTCCGAGCAGCATCGCTTTTCTCATGTAGTCGTATTCCGGGTGGCAGGTCACATATATGCACTCTGTTGCAGGGTAGTGAAGCTTAACCCATTCGAACAGTTCAAGCCCCGAGCCCTGCGGCATCTCCACGTCAGATAGCATAAAATCTATATGTTCCCTCTCGAATATCTCCTTAGCTATCGCCATTGAACCCGCTTCATATACATTTTCCACGCCGTATTTATCCCACATGATCCTTTTTTTCATGGAATTTAATACAACCGCTTCATCATCAACGATCAGCGCATTAAGCTTCCTATTCATCATCTTCCTCATCCTCTGCCAGCTTGAGCGGCAATATTATCTCTATTCTTGTTCCGTGAGGCTCATCCCTCATTATCTCCAGTCTGGTCTCTACGCCGTAGAGGATTTTCAGCCTCTCTATGGCGTTCTGAATGCCCACGCCCAGCTGGGATTCCCTGACCCCTGTATCCTGAAATCTGTGAATTACTTCGAGGGTCTCCTCATTGATTCCTTTGCCTGTATCGAGCATAAGCACCTGAACTTTATTCGGGTCCTTATCGTATCTCCTGGCTATTATGATAATCTGAATCTCCTCTCCTATCCTGATAGAGTGTTTTATGGTATTCTCTGCAAAATTCTGGATAAGAAGCGGCGGAATCAGGCAATTTGCCACCTCATCTTCCCACTCTATGATCGTGGAAAAAGTATCGGGATATCTGACTTTTTGGATAGCGAAATAGTTTTGAATATGTTTCATCTCCTCCTTGAGAAGCACCTCATCCCTGCTGGCATTGACTATGTATGCAAAATATCTTGAAAGATTTATCAGCATCTTCTGTATAAGGGGATATTCGTCCTGCTCATAGCTGTATAGGATATTTAGAGTGTTCATGATAAAATGTGGCTGAATCTGCTGGCTTAAAAATTTCAGGCGAACATTCTGCTCCTTGAGACGCTCCTCATAAACTCCCTGCTGGAGA
Source organism: Butyrivibrio sp. AE3006 (assembly GCF_000424165.1). Taxonomy (NCBI): domain Bacteria; kingdom Bacillati; phylum Bacillota; class Clostridia; order Lachnospirales; family Lachnospiraceae; genus Butyrivibrio; species Butyrivibrio sp. AE3006. The sequence goes on from NZ_AUJJ01000013.1 coordinate 11,901, forward strand.
CGCTGCACATCATCCATCATCTTGTTAAACTCATGGTTTAGCTTCTCGAATTCTCCTATTGCACCGCTTTCCTTAATTCTGTAGTCCACATTTCCCGAGCCTATCTCATCCATCGCCAGGTTAAGATCTGTGATAGGTCTTACCATCCACTTGTTAAGAACATAGATAACGGCCGGGACCATCAGTATAGACAGGACAGTCAGAATAACCAATATCCATATGAGTGACGGCACCCCGCTAAGAACTGAATTTAGAGGAATCAGCTGAGCAATCTCATAATCGGCAACAGCAGATTCAACCCGTGCAACCTCATAGAGAAATCCTTTGGAATTACTCCAGCTGTTTTCCGAAGGGACCTTATCCGGGAAGTTATCAGCAAGCCTGTCAGTCGGCCCTATTACTGTTCCTTCTTTGTCACAAAAAACGCTGATATTCGCCATATCGGTATCATAAAAAGAGAACTCTTTTGCGCAGTTATCAATGTCGAACCACGCACCATAATAAGCATTTCTGAATTGTCTTACATATACCAGAAGCTTCATTTCGCCTGTATCCACAAATTTCCAGGCTCCCTGCGCCTCATCGCTTTTTTCTGTATCCCTGACATACTCTTGCAAGACGACCATGCTGTTTCCTGTTGAATCATTATTGCTTACCAGAAACATATCAATATCCGGATAATCAATATATACTCCTGATACCAGGCCATTTTCCGTTCTGATGTCATCCATTTTGTGCCGGACACTGACAACACTTTCCATCATCTTGTAATAATTTTCTCTTGCAACATCAGCATCATTCAGATATGAAAAATCGTAGTTCTCGGAGGCCTCCTTGGCAATGCGCTTTGTGACCTGCAATATGGAATTGTCCAGTTCAGACACATACACCTTTATGGCAGACTCAGCATTATTTTTCTGCTGGGTATACAATCCATTCATAACAGTAACTACAAGAAAGATTGTGATCATGCATATGACAACCACAAATCCCGACACAAAAAACAAGGCTCTCACGGTGTACATCGAAAGAGCCTTGCGAAAGCTTCCCATATTTGATATAGCTTGTCCTCGTTTTACTTTCACATTAAACTCCTTGGAACGATAATACCCATTCCAATTTATTAATCTCTCCGGTTTTGCTCTTTTTCCCGGGAACAGAATATTCACTCTCTTCAACGGCTCTATATATTGTATCTACAATTTGTAAATAGCTCTGAGCTTTCTTTATCTCTTCTCCCGGACCCTCTCTGTAGAGCATCCCTCCGTATAAACGTTTGCGCTGTGTCCTTATATTAGAGCTATTTTAAAAAAATTCACACAGCATTACCGAACTCCAATCCGACATTTTTTAAGATTATGTAGTACAATTGATAGAAGAAAATACAAACCTGCCCCTTCGGCAGGCGACAGGTCAATTATCCGGCGGAGGAGATCATGGAACAATATATCAGTATCGGAGAATATCAGAGGTTCATGACGGAACGCTACCACAAGATGGGGGAGCGTATGCAGTTTAATGAACTCATCAATTATCTGTCCGTTAACCATCTTCTGTCGGATCAAAAGCCAAAGATGCCAAAGCCGGTGTGGAATGAGTCCACCTCAACCGCAGATTTCAACAAAATAATCGACTCTTTATATCTCGTGGTCTCCCCTTCTCCCAGCAGATACACTGTGACAGAGAATGAGATCATTCCGCCCAATCGCGATGTATTCATCATAAGGCATCCCAGGTATACGAGACCTTCATCCCATATGCACAACTACTTCGAGCTGGACTACGTTGCAGAAGGCAGCTGCAGCTTTTTCTTCGACGGCGAGACTCACAAGATGGGCGCAGGGGAGATGTGTATAATTGCGCCATCTTCCGAGCATGACATAACGATAGATGATGATTCCTCCACAGTATTCTGCATAATGCTCAGAAAAAGTACCTTCAATACCAACTTTTTCTCACTCATGTCAAGAAAGGATCTTTTATCGCAATTCTTCAGGACCATCCTTCAAGATGAATCAAAGGAGAACTATCTTCAGTTTTTTGTCGGGCGGGATACAAATATAGAGAATTACATAAGACATGCAATGATAGAGTGCTATAAGACGGATGATTACAGCAACAACTGCTGCATTAACTGGATAAATCTGATGATGACAGAGCTCCTTCGCAATTATTCAAGTACCATTCAGTTCCATGACTACAAGGTTGGGACGGATTTTTCACTTGTTTTACGATATATAGAGCACAACTACCGAACTCTCACATTGAAGTCCCTGTCAGAGTTCTTTCATTACAGCGAGCCCCACTTAAGCAGCCTTATCAGACAGAATACGGGCTATAACTTCACCACACTGATAAAACAGCTAAGGCTCTCCAACGCAAAGGAATACCTGCTAAATACAAATATGAAAATCAGCGAAATCGCAGACCGTGTGGGCTACAATTCCGCCGACCATTTTTCAAGGGTTTTCCGTGGTGAATATCATATGTCACCTCAGAGCTACAGGCACAGTAACAGCCATGGAGACAGGCTCATTCCTTTCAGGGAAGAGTAAGCCCGGATTCCCATTTTTATAGTATGAGCTCACCTGTAAGTCCAGACTTTGAAGAGACCTTTACACTGATCTCTTTGTCAGCCTCATCTTCAAGAAGGATTATCTGTGCCCTTCCAAGGAAAGAGTCCGTTACCTTTTCATCATAGTTATGGGAGGGTTTGTGATCTCCGCTTCCAAACCCGAGAACCTCAGCGCCCTCACAGGTAACTGTCAGTTCCTCATCTGCATTTTGGACAAGCTCTCCGCTTTCATCTTCAAGAAGCACGTTCAGGTATATCAGCTTTCCATTGTCGCAAATGGGCTTTAATGTCTCTCCTGCGAAAAAGCTCTCGTCTTCTCTTACTATCGCGAGTTTTGCTGCTTCTTTTGTTGTTTTAAGAGTATTTCTGCCAATCTCTTTTCCGTTCTCATAGCATACGGCTGTGAGCTCACCGGGTTCATATTCCGTCTCGAAAACTGTTATGTAGCCTGCGGCCTCGCCTGATTTCTTTCTTCCAAGAGATTCACCGTTTCTTAATAGTTCCACTTCATCTCCTGCAGCATAGACTTCAACGATGACAGGTTTATTCTCAAATCCCGGATAAGTCCAGGAAGGGATACTGTCACTTATAACCCATGCGGTTTTTATTACTTCCTCACCGTAATGAGAAGGGCTCTGAACCGTAATATAGGGATCTTTTCTAAGACCGAATACAGCCTCCCTGAAATAGGATGCAGGTCTTCTGTAGCCTGTTATGTCAAAATCACCGCAATATGCCAGCTGGCAGGGGAACTGGGCTCCAAAGCCGCCCTCTCCGAATTTATAGGCCGGAATTCCGACTCCGGCTTCTCCTATATAATCCCATCCTGTCCAGGTAAAATCACCGATGACGTGATGATACTTTTTGATTTCTGCCCAGTTTCTTGCGATTTCCGGAGGATAGGTCTCACTTCCGACTATCACTCTGTCGGGATATTCCTTCCCGTCCGGCTCATATCTGGCTGTCATATAGTTGTAGCCAGCAACGTCCAAAGATGCAGTGGCAGCATCAAGTGTTTCCGATATGGCCCTGTGCTTCACTATTTCGTCCATGAAATCATGCATCACACTCATAAAGTCATTGACGTTTCCATCAACTTTTCCATCCTTTTTGAGGTCTGACATAATCTCAGGAATGCGATCGCTTGCTGCAAAAATGCCGTTAATTCCTGCTGTGGTATATCTTGTGTCATCAAGTTCATGGAAAAGAGAGCTTATCTCGTAAGCTGTGCGCGAGCCGTGCTCAAGACCTATTTCAGGTATCTCATTGCCTATGGAGTAAAGAATAACACAAGGGTGGTTGTAATCCTTTTTTACCATAAGCTCAAGGTCATGTCTCCACGAATCATCAAAGCTCATTCCGTAATCGTACTGGCCCTTGCCGTGATTCCACATATCGGTGAGCTCATCCATAACATAGATGCCAAGTTCATCGCAGGCTCTAAGCATAGCAGGAGACATGGGATGGTGTGACATTCTGATGGCATTAAAGCCCGCTTTTTTCATAAGATATACCCGGCGATACTCAGCCATCTCATAGGTCGCAGCGCCGATTATACCGTTGTCATGGTGTATGCATGCTCCTCTGAGCTTCACCTCTTTGCCGTTTACACGAAGGCCGCGCTTTGAATCAAGGGAGATGATTCTGATACCGAATGCGCCTTCTTCGCGGTCAATCTCCTTTCCCTGACGGTCAGAAATTGTCATTTCGTAGCGATACATAGCCGGAGATTCATCACTCCAGAGCTTCGGCTTCATCACGGTTATTCTGCGACTCACATCTCTCTTTTCACCGGTCATGAATGTCATAGTAGCAGTGTCTGATGCTACTGCACGTCCATCCGGATCGTATATTTTTGTGGTTATAAATATTTTCTCTCTTAAGGACCTTCCGTTTACGATACTGCTTCTGACATTGATGACTGCCTCATCCTCATCCGCATTTTCTGTGCGGATCTTCACACCGTCAGGTTTTATGCACAGTTTTTCAGAAGTCAGAAGATATACGTCACGATAGATTCCGCCGCCCGAATACCACCTGCTGTTGGGCATATCCCCGTTATGGACCTGAACCCGGATCTCATTTGTTCCTTCCTTCAGAAAATCACTGATATCCACGTTAAAGGTGGTGTAGCCACTGTGCTCTTTTCCTGCAAATTCCCCGTTAACAAAAACGAATGCATCCTTATAGACTCCTTCAAATTGGAGGATAACATTCTCTCCTGTCTCCGCCGGAGAGTAATTAAGCTCTTTCACATAAGTGTAGTAGTCCCCGTCGCGGTAGCCTGTCATTCCGCTGTTTGGGCTTTCTTTATGAGCCTTCTCATGAATCATGGCATCATGGGGAAGTGTCACGTCCTGCGCGTCCTCCGGCACGCTCCAGATAAGAGCGAATGCATCCCCGCCCTTCCAGAATTTCCAGTTATCGTTAAAAAGCTGTTTTTTCATTTGTTCACTCTCTTTCCTGTATTGTTATTATCTGTCATTCACAGTGCAGTAACTTCCTCCAGCTCTGCCACTGCTTTTTTAAGTCCCTCAGGGTCAATCGGCAAAAATCCCATATGGGAAAGCTCTCTGAAGGTATTGCATGCTGTCTCAGGGTCATGCATCATTCCCGCAAGGGGCGGAACATACTTTTTGAGAATGTTCTTAGCATCTGCATTACCTGCAAGTCTTGAAAGTCTGCAATCCCATCCAAAGGGCTTCCTGTAATCTCTGTCAGGTGTGTAGGTAATATCATACACTCCGCTTTCAAGCTCCTTTACCGGTTCGGATGAATTCCCCGGAAGATGAAGAGTTGCATGGGTTCCGAAGGGGATCTCCACATGGAGGCTGATATCTCCATCATCACGAATCTTCCACTCGCATACAATCTTTCCTCTGACACTGTTGTAGGAAGCATTAAGGAACTTTAGTCTCACGTCCGGATGCGGATCTATAATTATCTCTCTGTATCCCGCGGTTTTAGGTCTTATTCCCGCAGCATAAGCGTACATGAATTCCTCGACAGAACCGTAGGAATAATGATTTAGCGAGTTCATGCCTGTAGGAGATATTGTGCCGTCCTCAAGGACAGAGTTCCATCTCTCCCAGATGGTAGTTGCTCCAAGATTCACCTCGTAGAGCCATCCCGGGAAGCTCTCGTTAAAGAGAAAATCATAGGCAATGTCTGACATATCATTCTCACCAAGAACGGTGCACATCATGGTAGCTCCGACAAAGCCTCCCTTGATCTTGTACATATCCTTTTTAAATCTGGCTTTAAGCTGCGATATGAGCTTCTCCCTGTCTTTGCAGATGCCAAACTTAAGTGCCACAAGAATCCCCGTCTGTGAATCCATTGCAAGACGTCCGTTGGGGGTGAAATACTCATTTAAAATTGCCTCACGGATTTTTTCGGCATGGGCTCTGTATTTCATCTCATCCTGCTCATACCCCAGTATTTTCGCCGCATCAGCCACTATGACCGCAGATCTGTAATCATACACAGTACTTAGATATGCATCCTCTGTGCTGCCCTTGAAGCTGGTTTCAGTAGCCCCGTCCAGTGCAAGCCAGTCACCGAATGTGAAGGAGAAATCATTGATGTATTTTCTTTCACCCCTCTTTGCATCCTCTCTGTCTATATAATCAACCCAGTCCTTCATCATCGGATAGGCTGATCTCAAGAATTCCTTATCCCCATAGGCATTGTAGAGATTCCAGGGTTCAATTGTACCCACATCTCCCCATATAGGACCTGCATCCTTCTTATGGCCTATATTAGGCACATAATTGGGGATTGCACCGTCTATAAGCTCCTGTTCATCCCTCAGGTCTTTGTTGAACTTTCTGAAAAAAGCAAGGGTATCAGTGTGGTAGGTTGCGGTTGCAGAGAATACCTGCGCATCGCCTGTCCAGCCCAGCCTCTCATTTCTCTGGGGACAGTCGGTCGGCATGTCTATAAAATTGGAATACAGGCCCCACAAAGTGTTTTCATAGAGTCTGTTTATCTTTGCATTGCCTGTCTCAATAAACCCGGTTCTTTCTACATCAGAGCACAATACTTTTCCGGTAAAATCTTTGGTGCTAATCTCTCCCGGCCACCCTGAGACTTTCATATATCTGAATCCGAAGAAGGTGAAATGTGCTCTTACCGTCTCCTTCTCTCCCCCGGAGACATAAACGTATTCAGATTTTGCCTCTCTGTAATTATCATTGTAGAAATTGCCCTTCTGGAGGATTTCACCGAAGTTAAGTACAATTCTTGTGCCCTTGGGGAAATCGGCCTTAAATTCGACGAATCCTGCAAAATTTTGGCCAAAATCCACCACACTCTCCCCGGCGGGTGTGGCAATAACTTCTTTTGCATTTATCTCTTCTCTGACAACTACGGGGATGGAGAGTCTGTCCCTGAGGTTCTTTTTTACAAGGTTAGCGGTGCCCTTGTCATCCTGAGGTTCTGAAATAACCGACACACTCTTCCATTCGTTTTCTTTTCCATCCCATAGTGTTCTGTTTAATACTTCACCGTCATATATACCTGTATCCTCAAAATCAGAGCCCCTGTATTCCCAGGAACCGTCAGTTTTTATCAGTTCACTTCCGGTTTCATACTCAATGTGAAGCTCAGCGATGGCTGCCATCTGATTCCCGAAGTTTTCTTTTGTCCCTTCAAGGCCAAAGGTTCCCATATACCATCCCTTTGCCAGATATATTTCCAAGGCATTCTCTCTGCCGCCCTGCAGGTAGTTTTCTACAGGAAAAGTAATGATCTGAATCCCTTTTTCATAATTGGTCACATAAGGAGTAAGATACTCATCCCCCACCTTCTCACCATTTAGGTATGCCTCAAACAGGCCTACACCGCAGATATAGAGTCTGGCACGTTTTACATCCTTCTCCGTGGTGAAGGTCTTGCGAAGTATGGGATGAAGGTCACCCTTCCCTGCTGTTATCCAGTCCGCAACCCATTCATCTTCCATTTTACCTGTCTCAAAAAAGGACATTCCTGTCGCCTCATCTCCCATATCTCCCTTGACATAGGCGCGGAAGAAATAACGGCTTCTTGGCTTTAATTCGATATTTATAGCTGTCCCTATAGGGCTGGCATTATCTTCTGTGAAAATGATATCATCAAAATTCTCGTCCTGCGCTACCTCCAGCCTGCATATATCCGCCTTGTGAGATTTAGTATCCGTGATCTTAAAGGTCGCAGTAAGGTATTCTGTAAGGTATCCTATGGGCTCTTTTACCCCATTTATTTTCATCTCTTTAATCAGCATGTTCAGTCCTTTCCGGAATTAGTTCCTATACATTTTGCGGTATCTGTCACCATGACAGGTACACGCACCTCTTATCATACTCTTATCACTTAATGGTACATAAAAACCACTCCTGCTTTCCATAGGTGCTTTTCAGTAAAACCCGACATTTTTTAAGCTGGTTTATCTCATATATTCATTTGAAAATATCAAAAACCATTTTCAAACTATAAAAAAGGAACCTCAGCATCGTGAAGCTCCTTAAAACTCATTTCAATTCAGTTGTGTTGCCATCTGTGACAAATCCCATACATGCGCACACGTTTCCCATGTGGGCTTTACGGCACTCTTGTCCGTTATGTTGGCGTTTATGCTGCCGCCTGCATCCATCGTGACATCACTGCCTTACCTTTTTCGAAGCTACCTTGTCTTTATACATAGCCTCATCTGCCCGCTTAAATACGTCATTCATCGTCTTATCGGTTGTAGCATCAAATATTGAAACACCGATAGCTGCCGAATAGCGATCCCACGGCTCTCTCTTCGAATCATCTGCAGATTTGGCAAAAGCGTCTTTAAGAGCCTTTATAAGCTTTTCTCTGTCGTCGTAGTCACGATTTTCAAGCAAAACTACAAACTCATCACCGCCAACTCTGAAAACAGGCGAATGATCGAAAATTATACATATCTGGTGGCAGGATCCGAAAATATACTCGTTTCCATGCTCATGACCGTAGGTATCATTGATCATCTTCAGACAGTTAAGATCCACCATAACTATGCCAAACCGGGCTGTGCCATTTTCTATATCATTATTCACACGAGACTCAATCTTGTCATACCACGCCTTGTTTTTTACATGGGTAAGAGCATCCTGATAGGCCACTATATCCATGTGGCTTACCTTGGTCCTCATTACCTGAACCTGACCCTCGGCATCGAGAATATTCTTCGCATAGAGCTGCATGTCATTTGACATCTGATTAACTGCGTTAGCCAGAGATTCAACCTCGTTATGGGAGTGAATATGCGGATCATCATAGCTAAGAAGCTCCGGATTCTTCTGCTCATGACTCCTCATGGCAAAGGAAACCACGCTCTTTTCAAGCTGACCGATAGGCTCTGTAACATTGTGATTCATCCACACGATAAATATGATCATGAAAAGAATACCTAGCGTAACAATCAGAATAATATTAATAATTGTGTAGGTCTGGATTGCTCTCTCCACGTCCTCAACACCAATATCAACACAAAGAAGAGCATAATGCTCGCCCTTACTGTTTATAAGCGGCATTGTGGCTGTATATTCATATCCCCAGGTGGAAAAGTTCTTAAAATATGAGATTGTATCCCTCTGTAACGCATCATTGTATGTGATGATATCCTTTTCCTCATATACATCATCTAATATGAGACCCAAATAATACCCGTCGGGATCTGTTGCCCTGCCTTCAGCCGTATCGGCAGAGAAAATATTCATAACAGTGATAGGATCCCTATCCATAATAGGGCGCACAATATAAAGAAAATCGATTTCAAAGTCTTCCATTATGGAATCCATGAAAGTCATCATCTCTTTAAATTTTTCAGACTCTACACTGGTTTCCACACATACAGACAGATCCTCAACATCAATATTACTGTACACATAATTGAGGATATCCGTCATACGCCTGTCATAAGACTCATAAATGGAAGTATTAAAGGTGCGATATGTCATAACGCTGAGGACAAGGCATAGTAAGGTTATGAATCCGAGAATAAAGAGAAATATGCTTCTTTTCAAAGGTTTTTTTCTAAAACCCATAGAATACCTCTAAGATAAGAAAACATAGAATCTACATCATGTACCACTATAAGTTTATCATAACCGACTATTCTTTCGTTAATAAACAAATTCTTAAACGTTCATTATATGATTATGTAATGGACGCAAAAGACCCTATGTGTTATTATATTAATGTTAAATATTTTACATTTATGTAAAGGAGTTATCATGCTTCACATTAAATCCCTGTCAGAAGGCCTGGATCTTTTTAAGGCTCTTGGGTCTGATGTACGAATTGAGATTATCAAGATATTACTTGAAGATAACGGCATGAACATGAACGAGCTTGCCAGTCGCCTGAACATCACTAACGGCGCTCTTACAAGCCATATCCGCAAGCTTGAAGAATGCGGCATGATTACTGTCAGCAACGAGACAAACGGCCACGGTAATCAGAAAATATGCTCTGTGCACGTTGATAAGATTCTTATAGATATTCAGGATGAGACTAAGGATGAAAACATCTATACTGCAGACATAAAGGTTGGCCAGTTCTCTGACTACCAGGTCTATCCTACCTGCGGTCTCGCCTCCTCCACAAGACTCATTGGAGAGGTAGATGACACCCGTTATTTTTCACATCCCGATCGCTACGATGCAGATATACTCTGGTTTACCAAGGGTTACGTGGAATACGTGGTTCCCAACTTCATTCCCTTCAACCAGAAAATTGACGAGATATGCATCTCCGCTGAGCTCTCAAGCGAGGCCCCCGGAGTTAACAATGTATGGCCCTCAGACATTCACTTTTATCTAAACAATGAATTTCTCGGCACATGGGTTTCACCCGGCGATTTCGGCGATGTAAAGGGCATTTTCACCCCTGATTGGTGGTTCCCCAACTGGAATCAGTACGGTCTTCTGAAAATGCTTGTAATCAACCACCGCGGAACCTTCATCGATGGCCTTCAGATCTCTGATACCACAATCGACCAGTTCCAGCTTACCAGCAAGAGCAGCATCAAATTCAAGATGGCTGTTCCCGAGGATGCAGCCCACGTTGGCGGCCTTACAATCTTTGGCAAGACCTTCGGCAATTACAGCCAGGACATAAATGTTAAGATATCATACAGCCCTATAGAGCAGGGATGATGAGGTTAAAAAGGATCCGGGCTTCCGGCTCACAGGTCCGAAGTCACCTGATCTTTACCATTATTCTTTGACATATACATAAGTTCATCAACGCGAGTGATTGTCTGTATGACATCCTCGCCTTTATGATGTGCTGTTATTCCAACACTGATAGTGATAGCTCCTTTCGTGGATTGATTATTCTTCACATGGGATGCTATGTTTTCCGCCACTTCTTTCACTTCCGAAGGTTTATACCCTTTCACAAATAGCATGAATTCCTCTCCGCCCCAGCGCCCTGCTGATGACTCAAAGTATCCTTCGCTGGTCCTTCACGCATTGCTACTGTCACTATTGCTAACGGAAAATTCTTTTAAGTTCATTTCTTTTCATCTATAAATCTCCTTGTCACTGTTTTATTACGGGGAAAATATTGTTTTTCACGATACCCACGTAATTCAAAACAGCAACTGTAAAAAACTAAAAAGGTATTTGCACATTTACCTTTATAACGTAGAAAAAGGCCGTGCATCCGGAAAGATGCACGGCCTATCGTATTTATACTATCAATTTTTTATTTAATTCCACTAATAGCAATAGACTCGATGATGACTCTCTGGAACAGGAAGAACAGTACCAGAGTAGGCAGCATTGCTATAACTGAAGCCGCCATGATCAGCGCGTAGTCACTCTGAATCGCATAGTAATGGTTGAAGGAACGGATAACCACCTGCAGTGTCCACTGCTTCTCACTTCTGAGGAAGATTGTGGGTGCAAGATAATCGTTCCAGATTCCCATGAACCACAGCATCAGCTGAGTTCCAAGGGCGCCCTTCATAAGTGGCAGGAAAATCTTGTAGTAGATTCCAAAATAGTTACATCCGTCGATTTTGGCTGCATCCATCAGCTCTGACGGAATGCTGTACAGGTTCTGTCTAAGGAAAAAGATCATACCTACATTACCGAAGCATCCCGGAATGATCAGCGGAGCCAGTGAATCGGTCCAGCCGAGCTTTGTGAAAAGCACGTACTGAGGGATCATAACTACCGCAAAGGGAATCATGATTGTGGCAAGAAGCGCCAGGAAAAGCGCATTTTTACCTCTAAAGTTCATCTTTGCAAAAGCAAAGGCTGCAAGAGATGAAGTGAATCCGCCGATGAGCAGAACCGGGATCTCGACGGTAACTGTGTTGATGATACCGCTGATAAACTGACCCTTACTCAATACCTGGCTGTATTTTCCAATAAGAATCGGGTTCGGGAAAAGTGTTAATGTACCCGAAAGTATCTGATTTTTGGTCATAAAAGATGTTGCCACCATATAAACAAGCGGGAACACCATTGTTATCGCAAATAAGAAAAGCAGTATAAAAATTATTATATTAACAGTTTTCTCCTTAGAGGACATGACACGGTCTGTCTGGTAATCTTTTGAACTGGCTTTTTTACTCTTATTTGGACTTGTTTTTGAGCTTAACGCTAATTCCATGTGCCATACCTCCTTAATCTATAGTCTTAACCCATTTATCCTGACCCCAGAAATTGATGGCCGTGATAATGAATATGATAATCGCAAGAATAACTGCTACTGCACTGCCGTAGCCGAGCTGTCCGTTGGTGAATGCCTTCTCATACAGGTAGAATACAACGGTAGCTGCGCTGTAGTTTGGTCCGCCGGAGGGTGTCATAACCTGAACCTCTACGAATACCTGGAAACCACCGATGAGTGATGTGATCAGGATATAGAATGTAACAGGTGAAAGCAGAGGAAGCGTGATATTTCTGAACTTCTGCCAGCTTCCGGCACCATCGATCATGGCTGCCTCGTAGTAGTCGCGAGGAATGTTCTGAAGACCTGCCAAATACAGGATTATTGTACCTCCAAGGCCCTTCCAGACCATAAAAATAATAAGTGATATTTTAACCATAACCTCGTCGCCAAGCCAGTTAGGTCCGTGCAATCCGGTCAATGCCTTGTAGATTCCGTTAAGTAAACCGTAGTCATAGTTGAAAACCCATGCCCACAGAATTGAAACCGCAACAAGGGATGAAACAACCGGTACATAGTACATGGTTGTAAGTAATCTTTTACCGGGGATTTTTCTGTTAAGTCCCATGGCTACAAGTATTCCAAGGATCATACCTATCGGAATACCTATCATATAAATAATTGTGGTACCCATTGCCTTCCAGAACTTTACATCATTTATGATCTTGATGTAGTTCCTAAGTCCGACAATATTGCCCCATAACGAGTTAATACCTGTCCATTTGCTTGTGCTGGCAATAAGAGCAAATACAATGGGATAAGCCATGAAAAGCATGAATCCCACAAACGGAGCGGCTATGAAAAGCCATGCCCATCTTTCTTCTCTCTTTGCCATCGCAGACATATGGGTCTTTACTTTTTTAGATGACATACTCAATTCCTTCCTATTGAAGTCCTGCTATTAAATGGAGTCCCTCCGCGTTGCGAAAGGACTCCGCTAATAATTACTTTATAACGCCTGGCAGCTTAGTTTGTAGCTGAGTTCTGAAGCTCAATTGCCTCATCAAGAGCTTCCTGCATCTCAGGCTCTACCTGCTGTAAGAAATCTTCTACAGAGATGTCGCCGTTCTTGATGTTGAATACACCTGACCAGAAAGGTGTCCACCACTCTGCGTTGTAGGTGTAGTCAAACTCCTGAAGAGCTGCTGCATAGTGATCGTTTCCATCAAAGTATCCGAAGATAACATCTACATTTGAAGCATAAGGAACTTTGCCACTGTTTACAGCATCCTTGAACTCGCCATATGCAAGATCTGTGATGTTAGGAAGCTGAATTGACTCACCTGTGGAGATACCTGAAACAGCTTTCTGTCCATTTTCATCTGTTGAAAGCTTAGTGATAAGTGCTGCTGCAAGATCAGGATTCTCAGATGTTGCAGATACACAGTAACCAACTGAACCCATCCATGTGTGTGATCTTCCGTCACCAGAAGGTCCTACAGGCCATCCGCAGAGGTTCCACTTGTAAGGGAATGTAGCTTCATCCATGAATGCTGCAACGTCCCATGTACCACATGCATAGAAAGCAACCTGACCATCAAGCCATCTCTGATATCCGCCAAGAGCTGTATCCTGCTCAACTGAAGGTGTAAGACCGTTCTTTGTAAGGTCTGTGTAGAATGTAAGAGCTTCCTTGAGCTGCTCGTTGTTTGCTACGTTAACCTTTGTCATATCATCGTTAAGGAACTTAACACCATTGGAATAAAGGAAAGGAGTCATGCCCCACTGATCAGCGTTAGCAACGCCCCACTGATCGATCTCGCCGTCGCCATCCTTATCGATTGTAAGAGCCTTACAAACCTCAACGAACTCGTCGTATGTATAAGGCTTCTCAGGATCGGGATAATCAAGGCCTGCTGCATCGAAAAGATCCTGGTTGTAAGCAAATGCGAAGCAGGAAAGATCCTTAGGAAGTGCATAGAGCGAACCTGATCCGATGTTCTTTCCGTCGTATCTGTAAATCTCCTGTGTTGTTCCCCAAACGCTGCCGATTGTATCAGCATCTACATAATCGTCAAGAGGAAGAACATATCCGTTATCTACATAAGAGCGAACTGCTGCAGGTCCTACATAGAATACATCAGGCATATCGTTTGCCGTCATGTTTGCGATCATCTTCTGGTTGTACTCATCCTGAGTAGTTACTTCGAAAACAACCTCTTTGATCTCATCCTTGTGCTCATCTACGAATTCTTTTACGAGATCCTCGTAGATCTTCTTCTCATGCTCCTGCATGTAAAGGAATACATGAAGCTCTTTGTCACCGTTACCTGTAAGTGAATCTGTTGAAGAACCATCTGTTGTCTCTGCTGCATCAGCTGTCTCTTCGGTAGCTTCTGCTGTTTCTTCTGTAGCCTCACCTGCATCTTCTGTTGCTGCTTCTTCAGCAGGAGCTTCAGCTTCGCCGGCTTCTTCAACAGTTGTTGTAGCACAACCTGTCAGGGTACTGATACCCATGACTGTTGCCATTGCCATACCCATAAATTTCTTTTTCATGTCAAATCCTCCTAAAAAAGTTGTCAAAGTGATTAACTTATATAGCAATTTTAACCAAGGTATTTTACATCGTCAATAATTATTTTAGATTTTTGTAAAGCATTTTACATTTTTGTCGATTTTAATAAAAACTTAAAATACTTTTTGTGTAATTAAACAAAAGTTATCAATTATTGCTGCATAGTATTTACAAATTGCTTTTTCTGTGTTCTCCATCGCGTTAAAGCGATATAAAACAGTGCCTATTTACCTGTTATTTAAGGTACTTTACAGCCCAGATCGTCTCATTATTGCTGCCCTTGGCTGAAATACACAGGGTTTTGTTGCCTGCTTCATCTGTCATGGAAAATGCGCAGCCATCATAATTCTGACCATCAATTGTGAGCGTAACGAATGATGTACCTTCCTTAAGCTCATAGCTGCCGCTAAGGCTCTCTTCGCCCTCAGCTGATGTGATTTTTCCGCCACTGAAGCTGCATTTTACAGGCTTATTTACTATATTATTCACAGCAAGGCCGTGATTTAACACATAAAAAGTACCCTCAAGAGAAGTCGCGCCTACGCCTTCAGCCCCGTCAGCACCGGATACTTCAGAAACCTCACCACTTCCACTTATTGAAGTGATACTCTCATCTCCCGTGTACTCAAAAGGTGCTGCCGTAAACCAACCATCCTCTGTCATGAGAAGCTTGTGGACTCTGGGCTCATGAAATTCCTGGCCATCATCGAATCTCTGATGATATACGATGTAGTAATCTCCCGCTTCATCCTGGAAAATCGACTGTCCACCGGGAGCCATGTATGTCACGGAAAGGCTTGGAAGCGTATAATTTCCCATCATTTTAAGACCATAATTCATGTAGTCTTCTTCATCGCCAAGTCTGTTGCCTGCCGCATCCACGTAAGGGCCTGTGGGATTTTCGCTTCTAAACTGCCTTATCTGATAACCGCCGTCACTGGTAAGCCCGCCGTATGACAGGAATAGATAGTAATAACCTGTCTCTTTGGAATAGGTCAGATAGGGACCTTCTATAGCATGATGTCCGCCGCCAACCAGCCTGTAACCGTAGTAGGGATCCGGTGCATCCTCTGTGCCTGCCTTAGCCTCTTCGATAGGATGAATAGGCTTTCCTGTTGCCGGATCAAGCTCAAGCAGGAAAATTCCGCCGGACCAGGATCCGTATACCATCCACATTTTGCCATCTTCATCAGTGAAAACAGCAGGATCTATGCAGTTGGGCCACTTTTCATTGTCATATCCGCCGTATTTAAGATATTCTGACAAATCCGCATCCTGCCCCAGTACATCTTTAATATCCGTCTCATCCACATGCGAACCGGTAAATCCGGAATACAGGATAGTATCTGTATATGAATACTTTCCGCCGGGCTCATCCGCCACAGCCATACACAGATTCGACTTAATATAAGAAGAAGTGGTACAAAAATACATCACGTACTTCTGCATGGTCTCATTGTAAAAAGTGTTGGCAGCCCACACAGAATAGCCGCCCTCCTCGTTTTTACCTACAAAATCAAAAGCGGGGAGACTTCCTGAAAACAGGTTGTCAAATACGTTGTTGCCATTTCCGATATAGCTCCAGTCCTTGAGATCATCGGATTTTGCCAGTACCTGATGGCTTCCTGTCATGTAGTAGGTGCCATCAGCCAGGATTACCTGCGGATCATGGCAACAAACAGCATTTTTATAAACGCCCTTTTTTATCTCATCTGCGCTAAGTTCATCTGCTCCCATGGATTCCTCCTGTTCTGCGAGTTCTTCGGATTGGGCATCTTCTGCGCCTGAATTTTTCATGCTATCTGCCTCATTGCCTGTTCCTTCTGCATCATCAATGCCGGAAACCTTCTCTCCGGTTTCGGCAGATGAACATCCGGAAGCCATTCCATATAAGCCGATAGCTGTTCCAATACAGGCAGCCGTCATAAAAGCCCTTTTTATTTTATTTTTATTTACCATTACCGATCATCCTCATCTGCACTTGAAAACAGGATATCCTCTGTCGTCATACTGAATCTTCATGAGCATTGCGTGACGATTGGGGTTGTAAAGCGGATCTCCTACAATCTCTGTCTCAGTTCTTGCATGATAGACCATGATGTCCTGACCATTCTCATCTACAGTAAAAGAGTTGTGTCCGGGGCCGTAAACCACAGCCTCTGCGTCACTGGCAAGCACGGGATATCTCTCCTTGCTCCAGGATCTAGGATCAAGAAGATCTGCATTCTCATCAGCTGTGAGCATTCCAACGCAATAGGCGATTCCTGTCTCACTTGCTGAATATGTCATGAAAATCTTGCCGTTTCTCTTAAGGATTGCAGGTCCCTCATTTACCCAAAAACCAACTCTTTCCCAGTCATAATCGGGAGTTGTGAGAAGTACCTGTACTGTTTTCAGTTCATAAGGGCTCTTCATCTCTGCTATATAAAGGTTGGAAATCTGCTTACCTACGCCAACCTTCTCAGCCCAGATGTAGTACCATTTTCCATTGTTCTCAAAAACTGTGGCATCCAGGGAAAATGCTCTAAATGAGAATTCATCATCCTCTGAGCACTTCATTTTGCCCTTTTCAATCCAGCTGTCTGCTATGGGGTCTTCGCCCTGACACTCGATAACATAAGGACGGATCTTCCACTTATCCTCTGCTTCGCCCCCTGCAAAATAGATGTACCACTTACCCATCACATAATGCAGCTCTGGTGCCCAGATGTGGTCGCCCATAACTCCGGTGTCATGCTTTCTCCAGATTACATGCTCCTCTGCGTCAGCAAGGCCTGCCACTGTATCTGAATGTCTAAGAACGATCCTGTCATATTCAGGAACGGATGCCGTAAAATAGTAAGATCCATCCGGCGCTTTTACCACGTAGGGATCGGCGCGCTGCAGAATCCACGGCTCGTTATATTTAAGTTCTTTTTCTTTATCCATAAATCTGCTCCATATTTAATTTTCATATTCACTCTATAGTTCAGCTCATAAGTTAATCACGAAAAATCACCGGTTTCATAAGTTAATCACACTTTACAGTTCCATAAGTCAATCACTGTTTTTCATTGTTACCTGTTAAAATCACCAATATTCAATTTTATATTATGCTGAACTATTTTATATTTATCTAAATTATATACACAATGATTACAATTTTCAACCATTTGATATTTGGAAATTTAGGGTGTAATATAGATAAGTTGTCCCAAAAACGAATCTATTTTTGGAAGGAATTGAAGAATTAGTATTTAGGAGGTATTAAAAAATGGATTCAAAACGCATGAAATGGACCACTTTGGCATTCATGGCATTCTCAACCGTTTGGGGATTCGGTAATGTACTCAATGGTTTCGTCTATTTCAATGGTATTCAGGTTATTTTCAGCTGGATACTCATGTTCGCACTTTATTTTGTGCCCTACGCACTGATGGTTGGTGAACTTGGTTCAGCCTTCAAGACATCAGGCGGCGGTGTAAGCTCATGGATTCGCAGCACAACCGGTCCCAAGCTTGCTTATTACGCAGGTTGGACTTACTGGGCTTGCCACATCACTTACATCGCTTCTAAGTCATCAGGTGGCCTTAAGGCTCTTAGTTGGGCTGTTTTCAGGAATGGTGAGACCTACGACACATTCCCTACACTTGCAGTACAGCTTGTTACTCTTGCTATCCTGCTCTTCTTCTGCTGGGTTGCTTCAAAGGGTCTTAATCCCCTTAAGAAACTGGCTACACTTGCAGGAACAAGTATGTTTGTAATGTCCATTCTCTACATCATCATGATGTTCGCTGCACCTGCAATCAACCCTCAGGGCGGCTTCGTATCAATGGACTTCAGCATGAAGAACCTCATCCCTCAGTTTGATGTTAAGTACTTCACATCTCTGTCCATCCTTGTATTCGCAGTTGGTGGATGTGAGAAGATCTCTCCTTATGTAAATAAGGTTGAGAACCCTAGCAAAGGCTTCCCCAAATCAATGATAACACTTGCTATCATGGTTGTAGTCTGCGCTTTCCTTGGCACAATCGCTATGGGTATGATGTTTGATCCCGCAGAGATCAACGCTTCAACAGAGAGCTTCAACTCTTACAACTCAAACGGAAGCTACTGGGCATTCCAGAAGCTCGGTAACTACTACCACATCGGTGACAGCCTTCTGATCATCTACGCTGTATGTAACATGATCGGTCAGCTTTCAACACTTGTTATCAGTATCGATGCACCTCTTCGTATGCTTCTCGACAACGAGGACGCAAGAGCTTACATCCCTTCTGGTCTTCTTAAAAAGAACGAATCCGGTGCTTACATTAACGGAATTAAGATGGTTGCTATATTATCCGGTTCAATCATCCTCATCCAGTCATTCGTACCCGGTGCTGCAGCAGTTCTTAAGCAGCTCACCAAGCTCAACTCTGTATGCATGCCTCTTCGTTACCTGTGGGTATTCTTTGCTTACATGGCTCTTCGTAAGGCAGGCGAGAAGTTCCAGCCCGAGTATCGTTTTGTGAAAAACCAGGGCCTTGCTCTGTTCTTCGGTGGTTGGTGCTTCCTTGTAACAGCAGCAAGCTGCATACTTGGTATGTATGATACAGATCCTTTCACTTTTGCACTTAACGTAATAACTCCTCTTGTTCTCACAGGTCTTGGCGTTATTCTTCCTATCATTGCCAAAAATGAAAAGGGTTCAAAAGCATAAAGCATAATATTCAGCTATATGAAGGCGGCATTCCATATGGGATGTCGCCTTTTTGCTGTCTGCGCCCTTCTTTTTTATCCCTTTCATTAATCTGGAAAATCTTCTTTTTTATCGAAATCCCGATAGAAATTTCCCGAAGCAAATAGTAAAATATAGATACAATTATTAGAAAAAATGGAGGTTAGACATGAAGAAGTTATGTAACACCTTTCGCAGAATAAGTACCTTCATTCTCGCGATCGTATTGTTTGTGACCATCCTGCCCGTAGCGGCCATTGGCACAAATTCTATCACGGCAGCTGCCGCAACTGACAATGTCAGAAGCAAGCTCAATGAAAACGAGCAGAAAATCTATGATGCGTATGTATATCTGGATTCTAAGATCATGGGCTTTGGCTCAGAGATCACCGCTTCCAACATGAAGGATTACGGCACTTCCAATTTCTTTACTATGTACTCTGGCGCAGAGTCCAAGAAAAAATACTCTGATGCGGATCTTAAATATGCTAGACGCGCCTACATCTACTCTAATCCTTTAGAGCTTGACGGCGCTATGGCTCAGATCAAGTTCCTGTATGTGAAGAACAAATCCGGCCAGTATAGCTGCTTTGCGTATCTTCAGAGAACTGATGAGGATGAGTACTCCTATCAGCGCAAGAGACTGAAAAACGCCATCAAGAGAATCAAGAAGAACTTTGATGAGGACGATTCTGATTTTGATAATGAAGTAAAAATAGCAACCTACATACTTAACAACGTTACTTACAACAACATCAAAATCGACAGCTACGACCTTAGAAACACAGCTTACGGTGCACTTGTATGGCACAAAGCATCCTCACAGGGCTATGCTGCAGCCTTCTCTCTTCTGCTTGACGAGCTCGATATCGACAACAACATTCTGTTTAATGCAACAAAATGCTGGAATCAGGTAAAAATCGGAAGCAACAGATATGAGACCGACCTTGTAAACTGCGACAAAACAAAGGTCAACTTCGTAAACTCAAGATTCAATATCTCTTCAAAGGAAATGAAGAGCGATGGCTTAACCAGAGTCGACTATTGTCAGGAATTCAATAGTTCTTCCGGTACAGCAAAAAGCACAAGAAGTAAGCTTAAGAAATATAACCTCGGCCAGCTGGGCAATGCGGCAAATCTGGGCGTTGCAGTCCTTAACTCAGATAATACCGTTACTCGTACAACACTGACTCAGGATGAGCAGACTGTAAATATCGTTCCTGTATTTAAGTACAACAACGAGCTTAAGAACCTTAGCGGCATACTTAAGTCAGCTACAATCGCTCCTGACGATAACAGTGCATTTACATGGACCGAGTGGTCAAAGAGCACACCATACTTCACTCTCACCAAGAACGGCAAGGGCACAAGCAGAGCTTTGACCATTACTCTTGTTTATAAAAAGAGCACAGATCTTGATGAGACCACAGTAAACTACAGCGTTACATTAAATGACATTCCAAAAGACACAAAGAACTATAAGTACAAGGTTACAGGTACAAACACCGTTACACTTGTAAAATGCACCAAGACAAACATTAAGAACGCTGTAATCCCTTCAACAGTTACAATCGACGGAAAAGTATACAATGTAACCAAAATCGAGAAAAATGCTTTCAAGAAGTGCAAGAAGCTGGAATCCGTAACAATCGGTTGTTATGTTAAAGAGATAGGCGCAGAGGCCTTCTCCGGTAAGACCAAGCTCGTTTATGTTGAAACTCTTGGCAATAAGATCAACAAGGTTGGCAAGAACGCATTTAAGTCCGCAGATAATGGTACAATGTTCCTTCTTAGATCTACCGGCAAGTCAAAGTACAACAAGCTGGTTAAAAAGATTAAGAAGGCCGGCGGAAAGTTCTCTGCATTCAAGATGAGAACATCTTAATTTCTGATTCAATTACGTAATAATTTAGGTCGGCGGTCAATGACCGCCGACCTTTTATATTACAGTGCATACCATTCAGGCATGGTTTTATACTAACCTATGGAATGTGGACGCTTCGATTTTTGCTCCTGTTTCTTTGTTTATTCTTTCTCTCATTTCTATAGCTGATGCATTGGTAAAAGACAGGACAAGAATATCTTCAGGCTTACATTCTCCGCTCTTTAAAAGATACTTTATCTTTCCTACAATCGTAGTCGTTTTTCCCGTTCCGGCACCGGCAATAACAAGATGGTTAGCCATTGGTTTTACTATGCACTTCATCTGCTGATCATCCAACGTCCTACCTTCAACATCGCCAATAAGGCCACGTGCCTTACTGATGAGACTGGTAGCAACTACATCATTGTGCGCAGCTATCCTTTCGTCCAGGTTCACCATGAACTGTTCTATCACCTTCTTCCTGGAAGTTACCTTTGGATTTGAAACACGAAAAGCAAATGGGATTTCTTTTATCCGGGATAAAATGTCTTCCTGATCCGCTTTGACCAAATTAATAAAATCTGTATCCAGGAAATTCTCATTCCCTGATAATACCCTATCTGCTGAGTTTATAAAAACATCCGCTTTATCACAGATTTCATTACAGATAGCTTTGTTATATTCAATTTTCCTGCTAAGCCCATCAATTATTCCCATTTTTACACTCTTAGTTTTAGGCGCATCAGGCGCTGCACACTACCTTTTCTTCATATATCTGGCATCCCTGTAAGTACCTATCTTTTCAATCTTTTCATCTTTAAGCATCTTACTAAGGACCAGCTCTATTGTCTTCACACTTACATCAGGAAGCTTTTCCTTAATGTCTGCCTTTGAAACAGGAGCTATTGCCCCCATCAGAACAGCCTCTATACGCTCAGACTTCTTTGCTTTTTTGAGTGAAATATCCATAAAAGACTCATCAAGATCCTTAAAGCACCTGTACAGTATCTGCAGGAAATTCACAATAAAGCTCATATAATCATTCTTGTTTTCATGCCATCCTGTAGATGACTGTTCAAGAGCTGCATAATAACTGTCTTTATACTTATTTATCTGATTCTCGACAGAGATGTATTTCCCTATATCGTATCCTGCAATGTACAGCATAAGTACTGTCAGAAGCCTTGACACTCTGCCATTGCCATCAAGGAATGGATGGATGCACAAAAAATCCACAATAAAACATGGAATCAGAAACAATACAGGTATCTCCATGTCCTGTCTTGCATCATAGTATGCCAAAAGAAGCTGCTCTATTGCTGTCTCTGTCTCACCGGCCTTCACTGGCGTAAACCTTATACGTCTGCTCCCATCTGGCAGATACTCCATGATCAGGTTATCCCTGGATTTAAAAGTACCTGCTTCAGTCGGATTTACAGACTCTTCCATCATCCTGTGAAACATGAGAATCACATCCCTAGACACATCAAGGTTTTCATGCTCTGTGTGTATGAGGTTCAGTGCGTCCTTATATCCAGAGATTTCCTTCTCATCATGGGTAATAGGTGCAGCCCCCGCAACCAGATCCCTTATCCTTTCTTCAGTAGTCACAATGCCTTCTATCTCATTACTACCTTTTACAGACTCTATAATTGCCTTTTTTCTGAGCTCATCAAATGCCTTTTCATACTGAAGCTTTCTAATCTGATTCCTTGCATTAAGGTCAGATATTATACTTACTGTTCCAACTATATTCCCTGGAATCTCTTTCTTCAAAAAAGAATAATCAAATTTCCTCATATTCATCTCCCTGTATTTACTACCTAAAATTTATCATTTATTAGGTAGTAAATCAAGAAACTAATTAAACAAGGGATGTCGCTTTAGATGATTGAATCATCTGGGCGAGATCCCTTGTTAAGTCCTTACGCGAAGGTTTGACTTTTTCAGGCTCTGAAGGGCGCTCCGCGGCGATTTCAGTTGTTTTCAAGTCTGTTTCGCCGCGCGAGTTATCGGATTTTCATTTTATTTTGAACGATGCTAGGAGCATCACGGCGATATCCGCTATTTTTAGGACAATTTCGCCGCGGTGGCTATCGGATTTTCGTTTTTCTTTGAACGATGTAATGAAGCTGCGCGGCGATTTCACCAGTTTTCAAGGCCATTCCGCCGCGTTGGGCCTCTGAACCCCATATTTATTCTCAGCCCCCATCTTCTTCATTCTCTGACCCCCATCTTATACCCCGATAGCAAGGCACAAGAAAAGGCTGCCACACCAATCAATAAGCGCGGCAGCCCCTGCAATTGTTTAAGTCCCTTATCTCAGCGATATCCGCCAACCGGGGTTCAAACAATACTCTTAATTGTTTTTCTGATATTTCCTACACCCTGCATCTGCTTATAGAGCTCAAATGCTCTCTCAGCAAGGCCATCTTCGTACAGATTTACGCCAAATACATCTTCTCTCTTAAGTACTTCCTCGGGAGAAAGCGCCTTAAGCTCATCAAGAAGCGGATCAGGACTCTGCTCGAAGGCATTGCCTTCATCATCGATTCCCTCAAGATATCTGAGATAACCTGCTATAACCAGGGCAACCACCTTAAGGTCTGCTGTATTAAGGAAAGAATCCTTCCTGTAGGCCTTTATTGTCTCGCCAAAGCGGATAGGTAGCTTCTGTGAAGTGTCGCAGGCAATTCTCTGTGGTGTATCAGGCATGAAAGGATTGGGAAGTCTCTTTGTGAGGACTGCATCCAGGAATTCCTGAGGTGAAAGCACCTTAGGATCAACCACAACTTTCATTCCCTCGTCTTTTCCAAGGGTTGTAACCAGCTTCTTAAGGTCTGCGTCGTCCATTTCATCATGAATTGTCTTATAACCAAGCATGCAGCCGAAAATAGCAAGGGCTGTGTGAAGAGGATTAAGGCATGTGCAAACCTTCATTCTCTCAGTTTTATCAACAGTCTCTCTGTCTGTGAAAATAAATCCGCCCTTCTCATAAGCCGCTCTGCCGTTGGGGAATTTGTCCTCGATAACAAGGTACTCGGTCTCCTCAGCATTTACAAAAGGAGCAACGTAGGTGTGCTTGGAAGTAACGATGGGCTCTGCGTTTTCAAGGCCGTCAGCCTTAAGCATCTCCTTAACTGTATCATCCGGACGGGGTGTGATCTTGTCGATCATTGTAAGGGGAAATGCCACAAGAGAAGCATCCTGAAGATATGCGGAGAAATCAGCATCGCATTTTCCTGCAGCTGCCCACTCTCCTGCTATCTCAAGAACAGCCTCCTTAAGCTTATCGCCGTTGTGTGAGCAATTATCCATACTTACAACGGAAACAGGGAGCTTTCCTGCCTTGTATCTCTCAAGGAGAAGGCCTACAACCTTATCCATGTAAGCTCTTGTCTTATAGCCCTTCTCAGTGATGGTAAAGCTTACGATCTGAAGGGAAGGAGCTCTGAAAATCTCACGAAGTCGCTCGATTTCCTTCTCATTTTCCTCATCAAGGATGCAGGACTCTGCAATAGAACCGATTACCTTCTTCTCAACAGTTCCGTCTGCCTTAAGAGTAGCAAGAATGCTGAGATCATCAGAAGGTCTGTTGTATTTTTCAATGATCTCGTAGTCGTAGCCCTCAGCCACGATAAGTCCTGTGTCTATAACGCCTTCATCAAGAAGCTTTTCGCATACATTTGCCTGAAAAGCCCTAAAAATATTGCCGGCACCAAAGTGAATCCAGGTGGGATTTTTCCTGGTATTCTCTATCATTTTTTCTCTGTCATAGGAAGGGAGCTTGTAGCCCTTCTCTTCCCATGCTTTTTTATCTTTAATTCCTTCATTTGTGAGCTTTAACATCTTCAAACACCTCTCTCGTGACTTTTCTCGATTGCTTCCCAGAGACCGTTGATGTATGTAGCACCAAGCGCTCTGTCGTAGAGACCGTAGCCGGGCATTGCCTTTTCGCCCCAGATCATGCGGCCGTGGTCAGGTCTGATGGGGCCTGTAAAGCCGATATCGTAAAGAGCCTTAACAATCTCGTACATATCAAAGCTTCCATCTGATGAAAGATGAGCAGCTTCCTCGAAATCCGTAGGTGAGTTGAACTTAAGATTTCTTACATGTGCAAAATGAATGCGTCCCTTGAGGCTTCTGATCATGTCAGGAAGGTCATTCTCAAGGTTTGTGCCGTAGGAACCTGAGCAGAATGTAACGCCATTGTGCGGATTATCAACCATCTTCATCATGCGATGGATGTTTTCCTTGTTGATGATGATTCTGGGAAGTCCGAAAACGGGCCATGCGGGATCATCGGGATGAATAGCCATGTTGATGTCGTATTTATCGCAAACAGGCATGATTCTCTCAAGGAAATACTTAAGATTCTCGAAAAGATCCTCATCTGTAATATCCTTATATTCCTCGAAAAGCTCCTTAACGTGAGCAAGTCTGTCGGGCTCCCAGCCGGGCATGATGCTTCCGTTGGTATCTGATGAGATTGAGTTAAACATCTCCTCGGGAACCAGAGCATCTACAGCCTCCTGAGTGTATGCAAGAACTGTTGAACCATCTGCTCTTTTTCTTGCAAGCTCTGTTCTTGTCCAGTCAAATACAGGCATGAAATTGTAGCAAACCATGTGAATGTCTTCTTCACCAAGGTTCTTAAGTGTCTCGATGTAGTTATCAATAAGCTGGCCCCTTGAGGACTTGCCAAGCTTGATGTCCTCGTGAACATTAACGCTCTCGATACCTGCAACCTTAAGGCCTGCAGCCTCTACCTCGTCCTTCATGGCCTTAATGCGTTCTCTTGACCATACTTCACCGGGCTTAGTGTCATATAAAGTAGTGATAACGCCCTTAACGCCGGGAATCTGACGAATCTGCTCAAGAGTTACGGTATCGAACTCTTTTCCGTACCATCTAAGTGTCATTTCCATAAAAAAAGTACCTCCAACTTTGTATATCTGAAAATATCAAATCTCGTAGTGAGTTTGTCTTCTGCAAATATACTAAGTCTTTGGCACTTTTTTTCCAATTGAAAGGATTGTTATCAACCTTGCAAATCTTGTTATGTATGTAGTTTTATTCCTGTTCTCATGAAATCCGCATCAAGCGTGGATTTCGGGAATAAATGCAATTAGTCAAGATTCAGCTTTTTGTCGGTGATCCAGATGCTGGCAACGTACATTATCACAGATGCCACAACACTGATAAACAGGCTTACTATCGTAGTATGTGAGAAGTATTTACCGGGATCCGTAGCGCTGTCATATAACATACTGAAAGCTCCGGACATCATATTTACTGCGAATCCGAATATTCCCATTACGAAGCGTGTAGTGAAAAATGCGATAATGGAACCAAGAATCTTATGCTTCTGCCACAGCTGTCCAATGCTGATAGCAAAGAAGAATATCAACATGTTAAATACTATCGTCATCAGAACGTTGAAGAGATAGCGAAGTGTACCCCAGAAGCCTATAATTCCAAGCATTTCCATGAAACTGTACACGACCCCATCCAGGAACTCCTGAATATCAAATAGATCATGAATGCTGCCATACAAAAGGAAGCTTCCAACCAACAGGGAAATGCTTATGAAAAGGCTAAGGGCCATGATAAACTGCCAGATTATAGCTACCAGCATCTTGGCAGACAATATCTCAGTGGTAGTAGCCGGAAGGGTAAATGTCAGATAACCCTCTGCTGTGTAAAGGCTGCGATAATAGCGCACTACATTCAAAACTGTAGTAAGGACTGCCGCAGACACCAAAGCAAATACATATCCCGCAAGTCCAAGTGAAAGAAGAATTATCATGGTAGCCGGAAGATCGTCTATATTACCGGCAACCCCGAATCCCACGATGGCTGCAATAAAACCCACCACAATAGCGATGGCATCTATGGCTACAAAGTATTTCCAGGTAGCCTTAAATTCGTGTTTTATAAGTTTTCCTAACATCTGTATACCTCCCTAAACAATGCATCTACCGACTTACCTTCTCTGCTTCGGATCTCATCAACAGAAGCATGTAATGCGATCTGTCCATACTGCAGGAAAATAACATCATCAAGTATGCTCTCGACATCTGAAATAAGATGTGTGGAGATCAGAATCGTTGCGCTGGGATCATAGTTGGAAATAATAGTGTTCAGGATAAAATCTCTGGCTGCGGGATCTACACCTGCAATGGGCTCATCCAGCACATAGAGCTTAGCGCGGCGGCTCATTACCAGAATCAGCTGAACCTTCTCCTTATTACCCTTCGACAGTGTCTTCAACTTGGCGTCAGGATTTATCCTTAAAACATTCAGCATATTATATGCACGATTTATATCAAAATCTCTGTAAAAATCCACAAACAGCGCGAAAATGTCGCGAATTGTCATGTTGCCGTCAAGATAAGTCTGATCCGGCAGATATGATACTACGCTTTTGGTCTCTACGCCGATGTTGTGTCCATCTACCTGTACAAGTCCTGATGTGGGCTGTAAAAGTCCGCACAGTATCTTGATAAGTGTAGTCTTACCGCTTCCGTTAGGTCCAAGAAGTCCCACGATATGACCGCTTTCCAGCTCAAGATTTACATTGTACAGAGCAGTAATGGATTCATAGTTCTTGGTTAACCCCTTAATATCAACTAATTTGCTCATACTGTTACTCCTTCATGCTTTCTTTAACAAGTACCTGAATCTCATCGTTACTGAGTCCAAGTCTCTTCATGGTCTCCAGAAAAACTTCAATCTGCGCTGTTGCCAGCTGCTTTTTCAGTTCATCAATCATGCCTTTATCCTCCGTAATAAATCGACCACTGGTACGTTCTGAATGCATATATCCATCTCTCTCAAGTTCGCTGAGTGCCCTCTGCATCGTGTTGGGATTCACCGCCGCTTCTGCAGCAAGATCGCGAACACTGGGCAGTCTCTGCCCCGGCTGATAATAGCCTGAAACAATATCATATTGAAGATGCTCCACAATCTGTATAAAGATCGGGCGATCCGAGTCAAGATTCCATGGCATGGCATTTGCTCCTTTCATGTATTATTGTATTAGCTGTATAGTACAATAATACACTTCGCATTCATTGTCAACTGTTTTTCGTAAATTTTTTCACATGAAAGATTTCTGCCTAAAAAAATCGCGCACATAAAAAGCCCGGGAAGCCGCTTAATTGCAGCCTCCCGGGCGAAAATAAAATTTTATCGATACTACAACCTCCCTGATAAACGCTTCTCTCTCCGCGCTGTCAGCTATATCCTGAACACTGACCAGTTCAGGATACAGCTTTATGGTTTTATCAAAAAACGGACGTGTCTTATTCTCAGATTTTTCCTTGCTGCAATAATTACAGATAAATCCGGCATTTGTCTCAAAATCTATTATAGAAACCTTTAGCTCTGGTATATACATATTCAGCAACCCCGAAAGTAAGTGACTAGATTATCTCACCCTTCACAATAGCAAGGAGTCCCATATCCACTGCTTCGTCAGTATCGAAGCACTTCGGCACATAGGTGCAGTCGCTAACAGGTGCACCCAGAAGATTTTTCGCCCAGGTGCAAGCAAGAGCATATCTTCCATAGAGATAATGCATGTGGAAGCCGTCTCTGCAGATTGATTTTCCGCCCTTTGATACGTCAAACTCAGGATGTTTTCTGATATTCTGGATCACATCTCCGCAAGGAATCAGCTGAATGCCGTATTTATCAGCTATGGCATGATAATTGGCCCTGGAACGGTTGTACATTTCCTGCTGATCGCGGTTATATCTGATAAAGCAGCCATGATCACTGTCAATCTCGTATGCCCAGGTCTGCTGCATGCAGATTTTGGCGCCGGGAACTTCTTTTTTAATATAATCAAAAATAAGTCCTGCGAACGGCTCATAGGTATCAAGCCATCCGCTGTCATGGCTGGACTGCTGGGTTACAATGTAGTCCCAGGGCCTGCTGCGCAGGATTTCTGAAATGCTCACATATCTGTCAGTGCAGATCCCATTTTCCTGGTACTGATATGCCTTCTCATCCCTCTCGATGTTGCTCCAATGGCGCTCCAAGGAACATCCACCGATATAAAGATTCACCACATGTACTGAAAGCCCCATGTTTTCACAAATATCATGCAGGTATGCCGTGGCATCCCTTGAAAAACTGTTACCGATTGCCAAAATATTAGTCATATTTATATTCCCCATATCACTTTCTTAAAATAGTTTTTTGTTAGCATAATTGCCTGACGGCTTCGTGTCAACAAATATCCGCTATTTTCCGTAAAAAGATTGCACAAAATAGAAAAAAGTGATAGAAAGAAATACTGTGTCCCTAAATCGGACGCAGTTAAGGATGGTTAATTTTTCATGACTAAAGGTTCTATTACCAAGAATTTAATAATGTTCGCTGTTCCGCTGTTTCTCGGGCAGCTTCTTCAACAGTTATACAGTATTGTCGACTCCGTTGTTGTGGGAAATGTCCTGGGTAAGGAGGCTCTGGCAGCTGTCAGCACCACGGGAAGCCTTATCTTTTTAATGGTGGGCTTTATAAACGGCTTGTTCATGGGTAACAGCGTTATTATAGGCAAAAGTTACGGCGCTAAGGACTATAAAGAGGTTTCAAAAGCAACCCATACGGGAATTACATTTGCGATTCTCATGGGAATTGTGATGACTGTGTGGGGCTATTTCTTCACGCCTATCCTTCTTAGGTGGATGGGAACACCGTCCGATGTAATGGATAATTCTGTGTTGTACTTCAAAATATACTTCCTCGGAGGCCTTGGCAATATTCTGTATAGTGCCTGCTGCGGAGTATTTCAGGCCGTGGGAGATTCCAAAAGGCCTCTGTATTACCTTGTTGTCAGCACCGTAGTAAACACTATTCTTGATATTGCATTTGTTAAATACTTTGGCCTTGGAATCGCAGGTGCAGCGCTTGCCACCATAATCGCACAATTTGTCAGTGCCATTCTGGCCTTCGCCAAACTGCTTAAAGTCGACGGACCTCATAGAATTTTCCTAAGTAAGCTTAAGATGGATATGAATCTTCTGTGGAAAGAGCTGAAAATAGGAATTCCGACAGGAATACAGAATAGCGTAATCGCAATAGGAAATGTGGTTGTACAGTCAAATATCAACGCCTTCGGCTCAGCAGCTATGGCAGGCTGCGGCAGCTATTCCAAGCTTGAAGGCTTTGTCTTTTTGCCGATAACCTGCATCTGCATGGCTTTGACCACATTCGTCAGTCAGAATCTTGGCGCAGGTGAGATCAAAAGAGTCAGAAAAGGTTCAGTTATTGGCTGCGCTATCGGTGTTGGATGCGCAGAGCTTATAGGCGTGGCCATTTTTGCCTTCGCGCCGCTTTTCCTAAGGATCTTCTCAAGTGAGCCTGCCGTACTTGCAATCGGTACTACCCAGGCAAGAACAGAGAGTCTTTTCTTCTTCCTGTTGGCACTTAGCCATTGCCTCGCGGGAATATACAGGGGTGCCGGAAAAACCACAGTTCCTATGATTGTCATGCTGTCCAGCTGGTGTCTTCTCAGAATAACCTACATAACCATAATTGTCAGACTTATCCCGGTAGTTAACGTGATTTTCTGGGCTTATCCTCTGACCTGGTCTGTCAGCACAGTGATTTTCGTAATCTATTACTTCAAAGGAAAATGGATTAAAGCAGCAGATCAAAGAGTCGCTCGCGACTCTTTGCGCGCTGGTGCGCGCAAGCTTTAGCTTGCAAAATTCATCTGCGCACCAGTCGCATCCTTAGCGGAGCGCTTTTTATTCAATAGGAAATCCAAAGGAATTTCCTATTGAATAAAAAAGGCCCGGAAAATCCGGGCCTTTGAACTGCCATAATTTCTAATTCACTCATGCATTGTATATTCTGTATCCTCTGCGATCATATCAAGCATGATACGGGCAAATCTCTCATCGAACTGAGTTCCCATTCCATTTTTTATCTCACTTATCACGTGGTCCTGAGGAATTATGTTTCGATAGCTTCTGCGGCTGGTCATGGCATCATAAGCATCCGCAACGGCTATAATTCTTGCTTCTTCAGGTATATCCTCACCCTTTAAGCCGTCGGGGTAGCCTGTTCCGTCGTACCTCTCGTGATGCCACCTGGCGCCCTTTATGAGGTTAGGCATCTCGGCGATATTACTCAGTATCTTGGCACCCATAACAGGGTGATTTTTTACCTTATCAAACTCTTCATCGTTGAGCCTTCCGGGCTTATTTATCACAGAATCCGGCACTCCGATCTTACCTACATCATGGAGCAGGCCTATCATGTATATCTCTTCCTGACGATCCGATGAAAACCCGCATCTACTGGCGATTTCTTTGGAATATGCTGCAACCCTTCTTGAATGGCCGTTTGTGTAATTATCCTTGGCATCTATGGCATCCGCCAGAGTCTCAACGATATGAAGGGACATGCTCTCCAGCTGCCTTGTCTTAAGCACAACCTGACCGTGGAGATCCTTTTGGAAGGCTATAAGCTCTAATAGATGAGTAACACGAAGCCTTAGAACCTCAGCATGAAAAGGCTTCCTGATGTAATCCATCGCTCCAAGGGATAATCCCGTTGTCTCAGATACATCATCATCATTGGCTGTCATGAAAACCACAGGTATTTCCTCAGCTCCGGTCTTCTTTTCCCATTCTCTGAGGAGCTTCATGGTCTCATATCCATCCATCTCGGGCATACGGATATCCATCAAAATTATGTCCGCATCATTGGCTTCAAGATATCCAAGGAGAAGCTTTCCGCTCTTTAGACAGGTCACTCTGTACCCGCATTTGGATAAGATAGCATCTGAATTTTTTAAAATCACAGTGTCATCATCGACAACTACTACACGTTCGTTCATCCATGATCCTCCACCCTCAAATCAGTTTAGATCAGTATTACAGCTTGTTATTCCATTTTCTGTTCTCGAAAAAATCATCAATAGATGCGATTATGTCTTTTCTGGACATGGTCTTAAGAAGGTAGCCCTGGGGTTTTAACTTCATGACCTTCATTATGCTCTCCCTGTCGGATTTTCCCGTAAGGAATATTATCGGAATCTGTGCAGCACTGACTTCGCTACGTATCATCTCCATTACCTGGGGACCGGGAGTAATGGGCATATCATAATCAAGCAGTATCAGATCCGGCAAGTGATGTGCAATGTAAGTGATGGCCTGCATTCCTGATTTTACCGCGGTTACCCTGTATTTTTCAGAAAGCCACCCCTGAAACATTCTAAGAGATGTAGGATCGTCATCAACGAGAAGAATGTGCTTCCCAAGCTTTTTCTCCTCGGCAATTTGGGAAACATCCTTGAGCTCCTCCGAGACATTTTTGGCATCAAAGGGGCGGGTAAACTCCTTAATTATGAATTTTTCCGGAATGTAGCGCTTGACCTCTTCCACCTCAATTTCATAGCCTATAAGACAGACAGGAAGCTCCTTGTCCTCGCACAGATCCTTGAGATAAACAAGGGCATCCGCGGATTCATATATGTATTCATCCGCAAGTAATAAGACGATATCAACATCCTCTTTTACCATCTCTATACTCTTAACCAAAGGTTCTGCGTGGACGGTTTCGAAGCCACTTTCCATAAGATTGGATTCAAGTGCATAAATCATAAAACCTGCGCCACGGCTAATTATCATTATCCTGGTTGCCATTTACTGCTTCCCCCCATCTAGTATTCCCGGAATAAGATCATAATCATAGTTATCAACTGCTTTTACCAGCTCATCATATTTTGCAGCTTCACTTTCAGGCATTCTGTAGGTACCAAGCTTCTTCACCACCTGCGCCACAGAGTCAAAATCGTATGATGCGCAGAATTCTGAAAGTGTAGTATATGCTTCCTTTAGTGATTCATCAGTTATAATCGGCCTCGTATCCTCCTTGGAACTGTTCTCATTCTTGTCATTAAGGGTCTTAAGCGAAGATGTCAGCTTTCTGTATTCTTCCAAAAGAACCGGCAATTCCTTCTCCAGCTTCTCTGTATCCTTCGCATCTCCTGCTTTTTCCAGCGCTGCTGCATGATCTCCAAGAGAAAGTGCTCCGATCATTCGCGATGTACTCTTTAGCGAATGAACACGGATGGTCAGATTCTTCAGATCTCCATCATTCCATAATTTCTCAAGTTCCTCAGCATTCTTAGCCGCAGCATCATTATACAGCTTAAGGGTCGACATATATGAATGCTTGGATCCGCAATGGCTTATGCCGGAGTTGACATTCAGTTCCGGAATATTATAAATAAACTTCGGAATTACGGTTTTATCTTCGTCATTTCCTTCATCCGGAGCTTCAATCTTTTCTTTTGGAATGTACTCAAGTAACAGGTTTTCAAGACTCTCCGGATTGATGGGCTTAGTCATATAGTCATCAAAGCCAGCCTTTATGTACATCTCACGCATGCCCGAAATAGCATTTGCCGTAAGACAGATAATAGGCGTATCGGCATTTGGTGAATCAGCGATACCATGCATTTCTGCCAGGGTCTCGATACCGTCCTTTTTAGGCATCATGTGATCCAGGAAAATAACATCATAATGTCTTTCTTTGTACAGTGAAATGGCTTCATCTCCGCTCTCTGCAGTATCGATATGCATTTTTGTGCGGCTCAAAAGATTGGCAAATACCTTAAGGTTAACCAGTGTATCATCAACCACCAGAACTGCCGCATCAGGAGCCGTGAACTTCTGCTGATAGCCCCGTCTTTCATTGATGGAGCGCTTGAAGGCTTCCTCAAAATTACCGATGGGATCCCATTTAACTACCTTCTGTTCCAGATTAAAGGAAAAAACTGAGCCCTCGCCGTACTTACTTTCAACCTGAAGCTGACTTCCCATCATGGCAAGGAAGCTCTGTGCTATGGTCATGCCAAGACCTGTGCCTTCGATATTGCGGTTTCTTTTTTCCTCGATTCGCTCAAATGCCTTAAACAGGCGGTCCATATCCTCAGGTTTTATGCCAATTCCAGTATCGGCAACCTTTACCTTCAGGATGATAGAATCGTTCTTGTACAATGGCTTTTCATAGCCCACAGTAAGGGTTATGGAGCCTTCTTTTGTGTATTTAACCGCATTGGAAAGGACATTGGTAATGACCTGCTTAATCCTTATCTCATCGCCGTTAAGGATAGTGGGAATTTCTCTGTCAATATCAAGCTTAAAAGCAAGACCCTTGTCAGCTGCTTTCTTCTGAACCATGTTTACAAGGTCGTTCAAAAGGGATACAAAGCTGTAATCCACATTTATTATGTCCATTTTGCCGGCTTCTATCTTCGAGAAGTCCAAAATGTCGTTTATGATTCCCAAAAGAGTATTTCCTGCGGTCCTTATACTCTCAGAATAACTAATGATATTTTCATCCTTACTGTCCCTTAGCACCATTTCGTTGAGTCCCAGGATGGCGTTCATGGGAGTACGAATGTCATGTGACATGGTGGAAAGGAAGTATGACTTGGCAGCATTGGCCTGATTGGCCTGCTCCGCTGCTTCCGACAGCTTATGGTTATAATTCATTAGTATCAGGAAATTGTAGACCAGCAAAATAATTAGGGCTACAGAAACCGTACCAAGCAAAATCCAGTCAACTACGCGGCTTACCGCAAGGTCTTTTTTGGGAATGTATGCTAGCAGATACCACACCTTCAAAGCCTCCAGAGGGGTATGGGATATCATACAATCCTCGCCCTTTGAGTTTTTCATTGTTATTGAGCCGACCTCGCCGATTACCTCCTGTTTTATGCGCTGAAAATCCTCAATGGGCACGTTATTGTAGGACTTGAAATATTCAAAGAAATTGCTGTTTTTCAGGGATTTTCCATGGAAAATATAGTTACCGTCCTTATCAATAAGGCTTATCTCAACGCTATCATACTCTCCCTTCAAAAAAACCAGCTTCTGCTCAAGATGGCTTAAAGGGACCACCCTCATCAAAAGACCGGTCTTTAATTCCTCTGTGTCCGGATCCAGAACCTGCACATAATTCATGAAAGCAATGGACTGTATTCCGTTCTGAGGATTGGTATAAGACCTTGTGAGATTAACCACGCCATTGACGTTGCTCGCACTGTCGAGATTGTCGAATATAGATATATTCTTGTAAGAAACCGCATAATCACCGGACCCTGACGGATTTTCCGCAGTTGAAATACCGGACCGCTCCGGATCATCCATGAAAATCAGATGACCGGAAATCTCAGGAAATACCTTGGCCTTTCTGATAAAAGAAATTGCCTCCTCGGGAGTCATGGGAGTACCTGCCTCCGCTGACCGGTTGACATAATTTGACCAAATGTCGCACAGATGCTGCTCATCTTCAAGATAGTTCGTGATGATCAGATTAACTGTGACAGTCATCTTCTCATATTCATCTATGACGTTTTGATTGCTCTCTTCTACTCTGGTATTCGCATATAGAACGATGAAAATAAGTACGAATCCTATTATGAGAAGATTGGGAATAATGACCAGCGCTTTCTTCACGCGACATCCTCCAAGGCATCCCAATTGTCAAATTCTTGCCAGACAATTATATCATAACAGTAGGTTCTTCCTTGCATTTGCGCTATTTTCACTCAAAGGTTCCATACATGGAAACAGCATCATCAATGGTGATCTCGCCTTTTCCAACCTGATAAGCCGCACCTTTAATCTGTACTGTGAGGGGATCTGTGATACCGATTACCTCAGGGGAAATTGTGCGATCCGCAGGTACCTGTCCAAAAGGCGCATAAACAGCATCAAAAGATAGATCCGATGTGGGAGTTACAAGACGCTTCACAGAAGCCATCTGATCCAGCTCCTTATTTGTTATAAGGAAACGCATAAACTCATTGGTCATGTCCAGATTTTCGCATTCCTTGTTTACGGAAAACTCCACGGAAGGACTGTCAATAAAGTATCCGCCCTTATCAGTCAAAGGTATCGGTGAAAATGTGTAACTAAAGGGATTCTGGGAAAAGGCTTCAGACTGGGTCTCACGTTTCCTGGTTCCGGATACAGTATCTCCGCTACAGATCATCATAGGTACATCGCCTTCAAAAAAGCGCAGAATCACCTCAGTGTAGTTGTCCTCGATCTTATCGCATTCAGCAATATCAATGCATCCGCTTTGAACCAGATTCTCAACAGCTTCCAAGGCAGGGCGCATGTATTCTCCTGCCGCAGGATCGAGTTTATTGGCAAGATCAAGGGCTTCCTGCTTTTCTGCAAGGCTGGCTATAAACATGGGATAAGCAACTGTGTACATGAAACAGCTGGATGACCCTGCACTGTAACCCATCATAGGATTTGCATAGCCCTTACTTTTAAATTTTTCACACACATCTAAAAGCTCATTCCATGTGGTGGGAACTTTTAATCCTTCTTTTTCAAAAAGATCGTTGTTCACCAGCATGCCATAGCTTCTTGAAAAAACCGGCACCATCATTACATGGTTTTCATCATCATGGTAAATAAGGCCTTCGCGAATGCAGCCAAGATTAAGGCCAAGAGCGGAGTCCGACAAATCCTCAGTATGAGTAAAAATGTGACTGTATTTTTCGTCGTCCACCATCGAGGCAAAGGTAAAGAAAATATTGGGCTTGTCATCGCCTTCCAGCGCTGTGTTCAATACATTGTTATAGTCATCAAGCTTCACATAGTTAAGCTGAACATTTGGATATATCTCGTTGAATCTGTCAAATTCGGCCTCTAAGGCCTCGAAATTATCGTAGCTTCCGGCCACAGTAAGACTGCACTCAGTGTTTGTATCAAGCGACGGGCTGAACTCTCCCTTTGCTTCTTCCGGTGCTTTACTGCCACAAGCCGTCAGCGACAAAACGCTTAAAACTAAAATGCTGCAGATAATCTTTCTCATGCTTTATAGCCCCCTCAATTCTGCAAATCTCTTTTATGTCTCAACGTAGTAATTCACTGATATTATTTTTTCATTAATTATATGAAAATAACGCTTTTTCATCAACAAGTGCACTTTTACGCAAAATGGGGGTGTAAAGGCAGTAAATACCTAAAAAAACGGCGCAGGTTTACGTAAACCTGCGTCGATTGTTTAGAAACTTTATTAAAATTTAACTACTTTGGGCTCTCCGCCAAATGATGCGAAGGTTGCAACAGCATTCTTGAAATACAGAACCTCTGTATTGTCATCCTCTGCTGAATACATGCCCTGAAGTGACGGATAAGCGTCAAGCATGTGCTTTTTAGCTTCTACTCTGTCATCGCGAACAAGCTCGCCTGCAACTCTTACCCACTGTCCCTCTGCGAATCCGCAGATCTCAACCTTGGGATTCTTCTGAATCTGCTTGGAAACATCCTTAACCTTACCGGTCTGGATATAAAGCTTATCCTCGAAAATATCAACGGTTCCGAAAGGACGAACCCTGGGCTGATCCCCATCAACCGTTGCCAAATAGTAAGTTCCGCACTTTTTTAAGAATTCATATACTTCCTGCATCCCCAATACCTCCTCTTTTGCATGAATTAAATTGTGCATAACGTAATTATACGCTTCGAAGAAGTTATTAACAAGGAAGTATCTTATAGGTTTTACCTAAATAGGTGTGCTATGACCACAAATTGAAGTGACTATCTCTCCCTAAGTTCTTCAATTCTTGTGGTCATAGGGATGGATTGTCAAAATAGTGCCATCCTCATTGTAGTGAAGCTCAGTATATTTCACGCATCTTCTGTGGTTGATACCGCCTGACAGCTCGCAGTCATGGTAGAAGAGGTACCATTTTCCCTCAACCTCAACTACTGAGTGATGAGTTGTCCAACCGATAACAGGCTCCATTATGCGTCCCTTATAGGTAAAAGGACCATAGGGCTTATCGCCGACTGCATAGCAGATATAATGGGTTGTTCCTGTAGAATATGAGAAATAATACTTGCCGTTATACTTGTGCATCCAGGGGCCCTCAAAATATCTACGATCCTCATCTCCTGCAAGAAGCGGATTGCCGTCCTCGTCAAGGATCTGGATATCTACGGGCTTTTCTGCAAATGACTTAAGATCATCGCTCATAAGTGCGCATTTAGGGCACACAGCGGGTTCATTTTTCTCAGGCTCTGTTCCCTCAGGATTGAACTTGCCTGTTCTGTACTTCTCAAGCTGTCCTCCCCAAAGTCCGCCAAAATATACATAAACCTTGCCATCATCATCCATAAATGAGCAGGGATCGATACTAAAGCTTCCCTCGATGCATTTCTCCTCAGGTGTGAAGGGGCCTTCCGGCTTGTCGCTTACAGCAACGCCCAGTCTGAAGTTGCCTTCCTTATCTCTTGCAGGGAAAAACAGATAGTATTTTCCATCCTTGCAAACTGCATCAGGAGCCCACATCTGGTCTCTGACCCAGGGCACATCATGCATGCTGAGGGCTACGCCGTGATCTGTAACCTCTCCTCCAATCTCATCCATGGAGAGAATGTGATAATCCTCCATCTGATATTCATCACCGTTGTCATTATCCTCGCCGTTATGCGGAACGTCATGTGAAGGATACACATAGATCTTGCCATTAAAATAATGAGCTGAAGGGTCAGCTGTGAAAATATGTGTAACTAAGGGCTCTCTTTCTTTGCTCATATTTGTCTCCTTAAAATGAATCAATTCTTTGGTAATAACAAAATAACACAGCTTAAAATCTTAATCTTTTCAATGCTTGTTAATTAGCTACTAATTATTGCTCGGATTTTTGGGCAAAACATAGAAAAACATGGGATAAACAGCAACTTTTAAGCAATAAATAGCAATTTTTAATTGTTATTAGAGCATCTTTTTGTAATAAAATAGTACATATCAATTAATAATTCTTGCGCTTTTTAGAGGGGGAATCCGCAGGGAGTTTTAAGAGTTATTGCGCCATAAACATGGATAAACAGGCGCATAAGAGGTATTAAATATGATCGAAACATTAAATGGACTGGTTGAAACCGTCAATTATAAGCAGAGCACATCTCTTAAGCTCTATGACAATGATGAGTATGAGGATTATCCCCCACACTGGCACGCTGCAATCGAGATTATTATGCCCATTCGCAGCTGCTATGACTTAAACTGCGCAGGGGAGAGCGTAAGCCTTCGCGAGGGTGATATCATCATAATCTGCCCAGGCTGTATTCACTCTATTAAGGCACCGGAGGAAGGTCAGCGTATTATTTTCCAGCCCGATACCACTGAGCTGAGATTTATGCACGAGGTGGAGACACTTATCAGCATCATGTCTCCCTACATCGTTGTTACACCTGAGGATTATCCCCAGATCTATACCAAAGTTCGCTCTATTTTGTTGGAGATTGCTGAGATTTACAAAGAAAATGCCTCTTTTTCAGAGGTGGACATATATTGTAAGCTTCTTGAATTCCTCTCCTGCATCGGCAAGAATTTCGTAAAGAGAAGCGTTGAAGATGACCCTGTGGAGCATGTCCGCAGAGACGAGTATTTCGAGAGATTTATTGAAATCTGTGATTATATTCAGGAGCACTGCTCCGAAGATTTAAGCCTTGATGAGATTGCCGGAAAAAGCGGATTCAGTAAGTTTTATTTCTCCCGCAGATTTAAGCAGTTTACCAACGTTTCTTTCTACAAATATGTCAATCAGAAACGTATAGCCAAGGCAGAAACATACCTGATAGATCCCAGGAACTCCATAACAGACGTAGCCCTTAACTGCGGCTTCCCGTCTCTGTCCTCATTTATCAGAATGTTTAAGATCATCAAAAACTGCACACCTACCGAGTTCAGAAACATGTACTGGACTTCAAGATAGGCTATTTAAAGGTTATGAAGTTTCCTTCATATCTCTTGCTTTCGTATGCGCCTTCATCTGCGCGCATATATAACAGGTCAAATGTATCCACGTTGGACGAAGGATAGAAAGCGGCACCGACACTGATGCTGACTTTTCTATCCCCAAGTTCCGGGATACTCATATTGTTAATAGCTTCAAAGAAACGTCCTATTACCAGACGTCCTACGCTCTCATTTTCTACGCCATCTGCAAAGGCAGCAAATTCATCGCCTCCAAGTCTGAATACCACATCAGAATCTCTGAAGGCAGACTGCATGCATTTTGCCATCTCAATGATCACCTTATCTCCAACCTTGTGACCATAATTATCATTTATAGATTTAAAATTGTCCGCATCCATTACGCAGAACATGCCGCTTCTTCCTTCTGCAAGCCTGCTCTTTATCATGGATTCTCCGCTTCCGCGGTTTCTTATTCCTGTCATTCTGTCTGTTTCAGACAGCTTTTTGAAGGCTTCCTGCCTCTTTTTGTCCTCATCAATGGACTCAAAGGCCAGAATGACCTGTTGCAGTGATCCCTTTTCGTCTCTGTCTACAACAATAAATCTGATGCGCATCCATCTGTTGTTATAATCTATAAATTCCTGGGAGATTGAATTAATTCCCTCCAGACGTTTTTCCAGCGTATTGGGGTCCATAAACCGTTCCAAAAGCGCCTTAAACTGACCTGATGCTATCTGATCAGCCATTTTAAGCGCACTATGCCTGTAGTTCTTGAAACTGCTCTGAAAACTTCTGGCATCGCCTTTATTAAAACGCAGAGTCTTTACCGTATCCCGCACCAGATCGATCTTTAGGACGATCATATAAATATCAGCTATAGCCTCAACTTCCCTGCTAAGCTCCACATTTTCCCTGTGCTTCTCATTCAGATACATAAACAAAAGGATCAGCGTCATGGCAATGGCAAAAAGGACTGCTCCCGACATAACATAGATGGATTTAAGAGATGAAAACGTATCTCTTTTATCCAAAACCACCACGGTTTTCCATACACCGTTCACATCCTCGATGAAAACGATGTTACTTCCGTCGGAAGACGAAAACTCAACATAATTGCGATCCTCTTTTTTAAGAATCTCATAGAGCTCTCTATCCGTTTCATTGCCGTCATAACTGAGGTGAACCGCTATCTTATTACTATCTGTATGGGCCACAATAAATCCGTTTTTGTCGATAACAAAGGCTTCCTGTATATGCTTGTCTTCAGAGATATCCTCTATCATTTTCTGGACGCCATCTATGAAAATATCCATAGAGACCACGCTCTCGCCATCATCAAGAAGCTGTGAAACAGACATCATCATAGTAAATGTCTGCAAATTCTTATATGGTTTAACCGTGACAATTTCACCATCGCCCTTGACCGCATCAATGTACCAGGGCCTGCTGGTTGGTTCATAATCCTCCGGCGGTGTCCATCCGCTTCCATCGAGATAGGTTCCTCTGTAATATCCGTAAATACCGGTGGTATTATCGCTGATTATGGTTGAATAAACCTGGGTTTCGTCTATCAGATAGCGCCCAACTTCATTTTCCGGAACATTGTCCTTAAGCATCTCATTGACCTTGATGGCTGAAAATGAAACAGCATCCATGGGCATTTTTATGTAATAACTGAATTCCTGCGCGATTTCTTTTGTTTTATTGCGCCATGAACCAATGATGCTCTGCTTAGATGCATCATATAGTTTATAGAATATGCCAATCATGACCCCCGCTGTGATTGTCATTATCAGTAAAAAGATACCAATCCTGCGAAGATATAACTTTTGCTTGGATCTATGCATAGGCGTTACCTGCGCTGTATGACTACAAAAAGACTCTCATTGCACAGCTACATAAAATAATTTTAAACAGCAAAAAGCTCAAATTCCATTAACAACCTATAAATTTAAAATTAATAAA
The DNA here is from genome assembly GCF_000424165.1 of Butyrivibrio sp. AE3006. NCBI lineage: Bacteria > Bacillati > Bacillota > Clostridia > Lachnospirales > Lachnospiraceae > Butyrivibrio > Butyrivibrio sp. AE3006. Next base: position 53,971 of record NZ_AUJJ01000013.1, read on the forward strand.
ATAGTGCGCCTGGAGGTAATTGGTTTCTCCCAGCGCACATCATGTTGCTTTGTTGTATTGATGTCATGACATCAACTATTTGTAAAAAGTATTTATCTCCTTCATTTCATAGTCTTTAAGGCCTACACCGTCGAATGTGTGCCACACAGTAAAGACCGCTTCTCCGCCGATATCCGCATTTCTGTCCTTCATTTTAGCCGACCTGAAATTCCCCAGCGAATAATACACAAGCATTTGTCCGCCGTCAGGTCTATCCATCATCTTCATCTCCTGAACCACATGAGGATGAGCACCGATTACCACATCAGCCCCGGCCTCAGCCAGAAGCTCTGTCACATACTTTTGGTCTTCTGTGACTTCTGTATTGTATTCCTCTCCAAAATGCACGAAAACAACTGTAAAATCCGTATCTTCCCGGGCCTTTCTTATCTCTTCCACAAACCGGGTCTCTTCTTCGGTAGTTTTTGGGAGGTAATGTACCGCCGCCGGATATTTTGCCGGAGCTTCGTTGCCGTTTGTTCCGTATGTATAGGCGAAAAGAGCAAATTTTATGCCATTTTTACTGATGATTTCATAAGGTCTGTACTCAGTATCAGATGTTCCCTGGATCCCCACACAGGTTATGCCGTTTTCCCTGTAAAAATCTGTGCTTACATCTATACCATACATTCCTTTGTCCAGACAGTGGTTATTGGCACAGGCAGCTACGTCAAAACCCGCGTTTTTTATGGCTTCTCCCACTGCTATGGGGGATCCGAAGGCAGGATAGCCGCTTACAGCCTGATCCTTATCTACAAGAACTGTTTCCGCCTGAATCGCAGCTATGTCAGCGCCTTGAATCTCGCCTATAAAGGGCTCGTAAAGGAAGTCAAAATTCCCCTTCTGCCGCTGATAAGCATATTCATAGACATCCTTATGAATTAAATTATCCCCAAAAGCTACGAACTTAACCCCGTTATCAAAGTTCTTTAACCCAAATGAACTCCACCTCCACAGGGTATTGTCACCGCTCTCATCCTCCACCAGGAAAAAGGCATTTTCTTCGCTTACCACCTTCATCCTTGTGACTATGCGGCCTATGTCTGAGGCAAACCACTTCTGTTTTACGCCCTCTTCCGCAATGTCATAGATAAAAATATGCTGAGACAACCATATCTCGTCGCTTTTTACCCAGAATGGTCTGTGTTTGCCGTACTTTCCTCTTTTCCAGACAAGCAAAACCAGCTCTTCATCACCGTTTCTATCCACATCCTCGATAAAAGCATCCTGAACCCGGAGCTTTTTCTCACTGTGCCAAATCGGGCTGCCATCAGAAGCTTTTAAAGTGACTCTTTTCGCTTTAAGCTCAAGAAATAAGCCCTGTTTTGATGTAAAGGACTTATCCTGCCACTTAACCCTGAAATATGGGCTTTTAGAGGCGTATATGCAGCAAATGGCTGCCACTAATAAAAGCAGCAGCCATACTGATTTTTTAATTATTCCGGCTCTTTTTTTCATCATCAGTCAATTCGGTAACTCTGAGTCCATGCGGGCTGTTCCGGCTTATTCTCATCCGGGATCCAGTTCCAGTCTTCGTCATAATGTCCGCCTCTGAGTATGTCTCTCCACTCAGAATCAGTCATTCGGTTATCCATACCTGTTGTGAACTGATAGAAGCTGTACACACTTCCTCTTCCTACATGAAGCTTGCCATCAATAGGGAAAACAACATAAACGAGGTCTACCTGACCGCTTCCAACTTCAAGTACTTCTCCGTTTGGATCTGTGGCAATATCTGCAATAACAGGACAGGGTGCCTGATATGGATAGCAAAGATCATCTACGTCGTTCTTATTTGCTTCATACCAGAAATGCTCGATATCTCCGCCGTAGCATCTGATGAGCTCATACTCTTCATCTGTAAGTGTCTCGTTTTGGAGCTCCTTTTCAGATATTTTTAGGAGATTCATTGCAATCTCAGTGAGTTTATCAAGTTCCTCTTTGTCACTTTCGCTGATCATTCCCAGCTCATCCAAACCATCCTTGGTCTTCTTAGAAAGAAAAGCAAATCTGCTGTATATCTCAGGCTCAGGATCTACGTAACCTCTGTCGTCGATTATCTCTTCATCTTCGCCGCCGCCCATTTCTGCCATAATCTGTTTAGCGTAGAGGATTGTGTCATGCTTAAGCTCCGCATAGGAGCCTGCGAAGGTTTCCAGATCCTTTTTCTGCCATTCCTCACTTTGCATGTATGAGGGATAGCCCTTGCCCTTTTCTTTGAATAACGGCCGTAATGTATTGAGCCATCCGGAGTACAAACTAGCATTCCAAAGGGCTGGATCGGAATTATTAAAATATCCGTTAAGAAATGTCATATTGTCGGTATAATTCTTGTAGTCGGTGTCACCCTGCTCCTCAAGTATGGAATAAGCCTCCTTTGAGCCAAGGGTTGCAGCCACATCAAGAGTGTCGGGAAGCATACGCCGATTGCCCTTGGAATCCTCCTCAACAGCCCTGTAAACCAGCTGCTGCATAATCGCTGCGTCAATTGTAAATCTCTGTCCCATGAATCTGAAGGATGGTATCACATTCTCCTCATCTTCTCCTACGGGGACTGAGTTGATCTTTGGCGGTTCCACTGTTTTAGAAGCTTCTACAAGCTTACTGAAGGCATCGCTGTTTGAGGCGATTTCTGCAGTTTCAGGTATTTTTCCATAAGAATCCTTTACCATTGTCTCGAATTCCGGGTATCCCACATCATCAGAGGCTCCTGCAAAGAAACTGGTTATAGTGTAAATGCTATCCCAATCTGAAAGATCCTGCTCTATGGCACTGGTCATAAGCAGCGCACTTCCAACACTCTCTTCACTGCCAAGGATGAATGGAATGCGTCCATACCACATCATGCATCTGAAGTACTTCTCAAGTGTGGCGTCACCTTCGTAATAACCCCTTGGTTTATACTGGGTATAATCCTCCATAACTCCGGTAATACTGCAAAGATCGGCGGATTTTGCAGCCTTAATCTTCTGATATTCATCGTCTGATGTACTGATCACTGTAGAATCGCTTACCTTGTCTGCCCCCGGCAGTTCAAGGAGCTTTGCACCTACATTAAAGAAAACCAGATTATTGAACGCAGCCGCCTCAAAATCTGTACCCTTAAGCTCATCATACTGCGCTGATGTCAGATCAAGCATTGTGGTCGTAAGGATCTCAAGCCTCTCTGACAGATAGGATTTCTCCGTGGTTTTCATCAGATGCGCAAAATACAGATGATAGGTATGCATCAGTGAATCAACCGTTATAAAGTTCGGAAACATCATATAGCGATTGGATTCGTAGATATCAAAGAACTCGTCTCCGCCATCACGCCTCACAGCAAAGGAATTCTTTATAAGAGCTTCACGCAATTCATTCACATGGTTATAGCTTGTATCCTCAGCCGGATCAAAGAAATACGAGAATTTATCGGCGTACTCAACATTGGAGAAGTCCTCCGCAACCTTATATGCAGGTACGGAAGGAACAATGTTTTCATCGTAATATTTCTCTTCTGTATCACCAAGCAAAGATACTTTAGTCGCCTTAAAGCCGCTGTCAGCCTGGCTCGAAGCCTCCTTGGTACTATCCTGGTCAACCTCGACATTATCGGTATTTTCAGTTTTATTCTCCGGTATTTCGTCAGTTACTTCAGGAGTCGTCTCACCGGAAGCTGATTCCTCCGCAGAATTTGCCTGATTGACTTTTTCGGTCGCTTTTTTGATAAGATTGCCTGAAGAGCTAGAATCGTTGCCATTACCACCTAATGCGCAACCAGATATGGTCATAGAAATGACGAGAATCAACGACAGAACCTTTCGTTTCATCTTAAGTCCCCCTCTCTTTTATCCACAAAAAGAAATTTGCCCAATAAACATTATACAATAAATAAAGAGGTTTCGCATAGATATCGAAACCTCTTTATTAATGTTATTTTGTATTTTTTATTACGCTACTTCATATACAAAAATCTTATGCCATTTTCCAAACAAGCAGCTCTTTTCCCTTAAATTCAGCAAAAGGTCCGGGAATCGGTGCATTACTTCTGTGTCCGCCAAAGTAGTCCTTATCAAAGGTAATTGGCGTTCCATCCGTATTCTCGAATCTCTGCTCAGGCTCAAAGGCTGTTCCCAGGGTATCCGTTGTAATGATTCCATCTGTGAAATCACCGAGCTTTCCAAAGAGGTCACTCTGGATGTACCAGCTTCCATCCTTTTCTTTAACCTTCACTGAGACCTTGGATTTCTTGTCTACGAGCTTTTCTTTTTCATGCTTGCAAACCGTAGCTCCACCAAAATATGCATTTCCAGATACCCATACAGGAAGGTGTCCAAAGTGTGCAGTTGCAAGTGCTCCCATATCGGGATCCTTATCTGACTCGAACTGAGCACTCCACTCCTCATAAGTCGGGAAAATATCAAAGGGAGCGGTACCTACAACCATGTAATCAGCATCTGCTGCGGTCTTCTTTTTATCATTGATCTTGTGCTGCTGCAGGAAAATGTTGTTGTAAATCCTGTCATCACCGTGAAGGATGGTCATAAAGCCTGCAACCTCTGTGCGGTGACGAATATGGTAAGGTGTGTATCTGGGCTCTCTTTGTCCGTTTATAATGCTGTCTACACCTGAATTGATAAGGCTGAAGCCACCAAGAATCAGGTTGTGGATAACAGCTATGCCCTCACTGGGAATTGTGATAGCCACAGGTGAAAGCAGGATATTGTTGTCAATAAGTGTGGGGCCGTGACCTACCTCTATAAACACGTCGGTATTGAACATTGCGCCTCTAGCCTGTTCAACGCCTTCAGGCCTTGTATTGTCATGCATGAAGTTCTGGGTAACTCTTGCTCCCTGAGCCTGCCAGTCAAGCCATACACCCATGATGCTGTGATGGATATGGTTTCTTCTGATAGTTACATCAATTGCTGCATGAAGCTTGATTCCTGCTGTCTCAGCGCCGCCAAGCTGCTGAGATGTACATACATCATGAATCTCGCAGTCCTCAATTGTTGAGAAAACACCGCCCATTCTGCCTACGATACCGGTCTGCTCACAGTGATGCACATGGCAGCGACGGATCAAATGATGACCTACCTTTTCTTTGAGCCATCCGTGGTACTGACCGCGGCATACGGCATCTCTTTCCATCTGTGTAGGGCTCTTTACCTTTTTAACTGTGAAATACATATCATTCTCAGGGTCACAGTATTTTCCAAGAGAAATACCGCAGCACTTGCTGCCCCAGATCTCACAATCCTCTATGATCCAGCCCTTACTCCAGTGGGGGCCGATCATTCCGTCCTGATAAGCTGCCGGAGGCGCCCAGGTTGTAGCAGCCTTGTTGATATTAAAGCCGCTTACAGTAATATAATCTCTGTAATTTTCGTCAGGCATGAAGCAGTTTCTTCTTACTGTAATCTCAACCTTTTCCTTATTAGGATCAAGCTTCTGGAAATTTCCATAAATAACAGTTGTTTCTCCATCCTGCTCGGTGTACCAAAGGTACATAGCATCATCCTTGTTCCAAGCTAAAGGATCAGCTTTTCCCTTCTGACATTCAACCAGGGATGTGGTCTCATACATCATATGGTCATTGAGGAATACCGCACCTGTATGTCTAATCTCGGGAGAGAAATACCAGTCACCGTAAACTCTTGTGGTGTAAGGGTTATAATCGCCAAACATACTGTTCTTAACAGTAACCTTCCATACATTGCCCTTAACCTTAGTCCAACCGGTTACAAGCTCTGCACCTGTAATAACTGCTCCAAGGGGCTCTTCTGAGCGATATACAATCCTCTTATCTGCGGTACCCGCATTCTTAGGAACAACTCGCTCCCTGTATATACCGGGCTTAACGATTACCTCGTCCCCGGCTACTGCCACTCTGGCAGCGTCATTTATATATCTGAAGGGTCTGTTTTCACTTCCGTCACCATCACGGAAAGCATTGGCATCAACGTAATAAATCATGACAATTCCTCTCTTTCTTAGGTTTAAACAAAGTTAGCTGTGAATCGTTTTACTAATCTATTTCATGTTACGATTGGTCAACCTCAATGTCAATGCCATTTGCACAATAAAATAAAGTATATAGCAATATTTTTATACAAATTGTCAATAATTGTTGTTGACACGTAAACCTCTCGGTTATAAAATTCAACATATAGTTTATCGATTTACTTAATACATTGGCAAGTTTGACGTATAGTCCATAAATTAGGAGCTAAAATGGTTACTCTTAAAGAAATCGCAGAAATATGCAATGTTTCAGCGACTACAGTGTCAAATGTTATAAATGGAAAGGCGAAAACAAGCGAAGAAACCAAAAATCGAATTCTCACGGTTATCAAGGAAACCGGTTATAAACCAAACTACATGGCACAAGGTCTTCGTGCAAAACGTACAAAAGTTATCTCAATCGTAGCAGAAGACATAGCACAATTTACATGTCCCGCTATTATCGAAAGCATAATGGCCCAATGTGAAAAGCGTGACTACCATGTTTTTGTACATAACCTTCGTCTCTATGACAGATGGTCGGATACCTGGTACAACCAGGATGAAGCCTATCACTCAGTACTGGATCCGGTTCTTCAGGATGTTTTATCAGCCCGTGTCGATGGCGTAATATATCTCGCAGGACACACAAGGATCATCAATTGCTTCAACGATGATTTTGCTATGCCGGCAGTCATGTGCTATGCATTTTCCAATTCTCCATCAATACCATCTGTTGTGATTGAGGATGAAAAGAGCGCATGTGAAGTAGTTACCCATCTGATTAAGAATGGACACAAGCGGATCGGTTTTGTGGGTGGACGTTCAGAGAACATCCATACAGGTCAAAGACTTCTGGGGTATCAGAGAGCACTGTTCGAGAATGGTCTTTTGTTTGATCCGAACCTTGTATACTACGGAGACTGGAGTCGTGAATCCGGTTATGAAGGTGCAAAAGCCCTTTTACCTCAGGGCGTAACCGCATTTTTCGGAATTTCAGATAAGATGTCCGGTGGCATCTATGATTATCTGATGGAATGCGGGCTTAAGATTGGTGAAGATATCGCAGTTGCAGGTTTTGATAATGAGAGCATCTCGGAATATTTCTATCCGCCCCTCACAACAACCGCTTTGCCGCTTACAGAAATAGGGCGAATATCCGCTGATCTTCTCATTGATATGCTTGAGCAGGAAGATCCAACTGAAAATATACCTGATGAACCTCAGGTAATAAGCGTTCCCTGTTCAATGGTTTTCAGGAAATCTGTATCTAAACGATGAAATTTGGAGGTGTCCCTTGTCTAAAAAGAAGTTATATTCATTCAAACTTTTTCTTCTGGTAGTTCCTTTCATAGTGCTGGTGCTTCTCTTCTGTTACTACCCGCTTTATGGATGGATGTATGCATTCTACGATTATAAACCACCGAAGGACCTTGCCGATTGCGCTTTTGTCGGAGGCAAATGGTTCGCATCCCTGGTAAGCAGTGACGTAAAGATCAAGCAGCTCATTCAGGTTCTTAAAAATACATTTGCTATGAGCGGACTTACCCTCGGAACCAGCTGGCTTCCTATGTTATTCGCAGTATTTCTCAATGAAATTCACGGAGTTAAATTCCGTAAATTTGTTCAGACTGTTACAACCCTTCCGAATTTCGTGAGCTGGGTTATGGTTTATTCAATAGCATTTTCTCTCTTCAACAGCACCGGAATGCTTAACTCCCTGCTTATGAAGGTTGGATTAATCGATACACCTATTCTTTTCCTGCAGGCTTCAACCCATGTTTGGTTTACACAGTGGTTATGGCTTACATGGAAGAACCTGGGATGGGCAGCTATCATGTATATCGCTGCTATTTCCAGTATCGATGACGAAATGATCCAGGCTGCAAGAGTTGATGGTGCCACCAGAATGCAGATCATCTGGCACATCACAATTCCAAGCCTTCTTCCTACCTACTTTGTACTTCTGGTACTTAACGTAGCGAACTTCCTTAATAATGGTATGGAGCAGTACTACGTATTCCAGAACGCATTTAACAAAGATTATATCCAGGTTCTTGACCTGTATGTTTACAACATGGCTATGGGTAGCGGTGGTTACTCAGTTTCAGTTGCAATCAGTATGCTTAAGAGTCTGGTAAGCCTTGTGCTTCTGTTCATCGTTAACAAAGCGTCCAAGGTAATTCGCGGCGAAAGTATTTTGTAATTGGAGGAGAGCTATGAGTCAGGTAAAAACAAAACACAAAATGCATGTAAGTGCCGGTGACAGAGCCGTAGAGATTGTGTGCTATATCATCTTTACAATAGCTGCTTTTCTCTGCCTGTACCCGTTCTACTACATAATGATCAATACAATCAGTGCTAATGACATAAGTGCCAGAGGTGATATTCTCTTCCTTCCGCAGAATATACATTTTCACAATTACATCTCTGCATTCAGGATTGAAGGCCTTCCTCAGGCATTCAAGATCTCTCTTATGAGAACTGTTCTTGGAACTGCCCTTACGGTTTTCGCTTCCGCTTTCCTGGGCTTCATGTTTACACAGGAAAAAATGTGGGCTCGTAAGTTCTGGTACAGGCTGGTTGTTGCAACAATGTATTTCAACGCCGGAATCATTCCCTGGTACCTGGTTATGAAGACCATGCACCTCACAAATAACTTCTGGGGATATATACTTCCTGCGATAGTATCACCCTTTAACCTGATACTTACCAAAACCTTCGTAGAATCCGTTCCAAAGGAGCTCCAGGAAGCAGCCGAGATGGACGGCGCAGGCGTGCTTACCGTATTCTTCCGTGTAATTATCCCTGTAATCAAGCCCATCATGGCTACAGTAGCTATTTTCTCTGCAGTCAGCCAGTGGAATGCATTCCAGGATACACTACTCCTTATGACAGACACCAAGCTCTATCCTCTTCAGTTCGTGCTTTATCAGTATCTGAATCAGGCGAGCTCTCTGGCATCTCTGGCACAGAGCACATCAAGTACAGCGTCTCTTGCAGCCGCTGCTGCTACAACACAGACCACCACAAGTGTACGAATGACTATAACAGTTATTGTCGTTCTGCCGATTATGCTGGTTTACCCGATCTTCCAGAAATACTTCGTAAAGGGAATTATGATTGGTGCGGTAAAAGGCTGAGAGGGCTTAGCGAGGTATTACACGAGCTTAGCCCGAACGTGTTCTGGCGAGGGCTTGCCCGAGAGCAGAACTTCCTTGTGAAAAGCTCAGCGAAAGCGAGAGCGGAACTTCCTTATAAATCTCGTAACGAGAGCGGAACTTCCTTGTGAAAAACTCACGTAAATACCCCCTTAAGGGGTGAATATAGAACTTCAAATCCAAAAAGGAGGAATGAAAATGAAACTGAAAAAAGTTACATCATTGGCACTCACTACACTGATGACAGTGAGCATGCTTGCCGGTTGTGGCGGAAGTACAGGCGGATCAGCCCCTGAAACCACTGACGGCGGATCTACTGAGGCAGCCCAGACAGAGGCTCCCGCAGAAGAAACATCATCTGACGCAACAGAAACAACAGAAGCTACTGACACAGCAGAGGCTTCAGACGCTGGCGAGGCTCCCGCAGCAAGCCACGACGAGACTTACACCGTTGATTTCTACAATGTAGCTGCTAACTTCCAGGGTATTCAGCCCGGATGGTACGGCAAAATCGTTAAGGACAAGTTCAACATGGAACTCAACATCATCGCACCTCAGGTTGCAGGTGATGGCGCTGCTCTTTACCAGACACGCTGCGCAGCAGGCGCACTTGGAGATCTCATCATCCTCGACAATGCAGATATGCAGGAATGTGTAGAGTCAGGACTTATCCATGACCTCACAGATGTTATCTCACAGTATCCTAACCTCATGAAATATGAAAAGCAGATCAAAGAATTCAACTCCATGATGGGTGACGGATCTAAGATCTATGCTATTCCGCTTGAAATGAACAACAATGGTCCTACAGAGTACAAGCAGCTTCACGTATACTCATACCCTCGTATGGGATGGGATATGTACAACGAAGTTGGTGCTCCTGACCTTCAGAACCTCGATGACCTTCTTGCTTGCTTAAAGTCAATCCAGGATGCTCATCCTACAAACGACAATGGTGATCCGGCTTACGCTATCAGCCTTTGGAAAGACTGGGATAGCCAGTACATGGAGAACGTAGCTCAGCTTACAAAGTGGTATGGCCAGGAAGTTAATGGTTCCGTACTTATCGGAACAGACAACTCCATCGCTCCTCTTACAGAGAAGGACGGTGCTTACTACAAGATGCTTAAGTTCCTCTATCAGGCAAATCAGATGGGTCTTGTAGATCCCGATTCTGCTACTCAGGACTGGAACGCAATCGTTTCCAAGATGCAGGACAAGAGAGTATACCTCTACTGGTATAGCTGGCAGTATGGTTTCTGGAACAGCCCTGCAAGAGGCGAGGAAGGCACAAACTACGTAGAAATTCCTGTTGCTGATACAAACCTTTATCAGGCATCTGATACTTACTACGGCGACGGTCGTGTTCTTGCAGTTGGTTCTCAGGTTAGCGACGAGAACTTTGCAAGACTTATGGAGTTCCTTGACTGGTATGCTTCACCCGAGGGTGTTCAGATTCAGCACGCCGGTACAGAAGGCCTTACATACACAGTTGAAAACGGCAAGTACACACTTACAGAAGATGGTCTTAACAGATTCTCAGCAGAAGTTATCGTTCCCGATGAACTCGGCGGCGGCAACTGGAATGATGGTAACAACCAGATCAACCAGTGGATTGTAGCTTCTTGTGATATTAACCCTGAAACAGGCGAGCCTTATGCTTCTGATATGTGGTCAACAACAATCGAGATGAACCAGACAAAGACAACCAAGGAGTGGTCTGAGAAGTTTGGTGCAGCTGACGACGTTGAGTACCTCAACAAGAACGGCATGATGACAGTTGTTCCCAGCATCAACAAAGCTCTTGCAATCGATACAACAGATATCAGCCTTATCCGTAAGCAGTGCGGCGACCTCATCAAGGATTCTTCCTGGAGAATGGTATTCGCAGCTGACGACGCTGACTTCGATGCTCAGTGGGATGACATGGTAACACAGCTCGAAGGTCTTGGATGGGCAGATCTTACTGCATTTGATACAGATAAGTATCAGCCTATGATCGAGGCTAGAAAGGCAGCTCAGTAATCTGAACTGATCCTTCAGAAAAGCTAAATAATCGTCGTAAGGCGTAAATAACGAAAATCCGGAGCAGAATCAAATCTGTCTCCGGATTTTCTATGTAAAAAAATCTCCTATTTCGCGTTTTAAGCGCTTTTTGTATATTATCGGACAAATCCCTACTTTTTCTCATCAAGAGCCTTCTTAAGCTCTTTAATGACGATTTTCAGTGCTTTTACTCTGGCATACTTCTTATCAACAGATTCCAAAATATGCCATGGTGCAAACTCAGTACTGGTTTTGGCAATCATCTCGTCAATGGCCGTCTCATAGAGATCCCATTTTTCACGATTTCTCCAGTCTTCATCGGTAATCTTCCACTGCTTTTCAGGGGTATTCTGCCTGTCTGTGAATCGCTCAAGCTGTGTTCCGTTATCAATCTGTACCCAGAATTTGATTATAACGGCGCCCCAGTCACTGAGTTCTTTCTCAAACTCGTTAATCTCGTTATATGCCCTTTGCCAGTCGTTTTCAGAGCAGAACCCCTCTAACCTCTCAACCATTACTCTTCCATACCAGGTACGGTCAAATATGGTTATATGGCCGGTCTTTGGAAGTCTTGTCCAGAAGCGCCACAGATAATGCCTGGCCTTTTCATGGGGCTCAGGACTTGCTATAGGCTCAACAACATAGTCTCTTGGATCAAGGGCCGCTGTGATTCGCTTGATATTTCCGCCTTTTCCTGCGGCATCCCATCCCTCGTATGCGATAATTACAGGAATTTTCTTTCGATAAACCTTGTTATTTAATTCTTTGAGCTCCTTCTGAAGTGCCTTAAGCTCTATATCATACTCTTCATCCGACATAACCTTATCCGTGAGCGATATCTCCGAAAGCTTCGGAAGCTTATGCATAGGAAAAGTATTCTGTAAGATCGGAACATTCATGGCGTGATTCTTAAGAGCCGTATCAATTCCCTGATTAAGGAACTGCAAAACCTGCAGCTCAGCCCACTTTTTATCGGTGGCATCAATGATGTACCAGGGTGCCCTGGACTGGTTCGTATCACTTAAATATCTGTCGAAAACATCCATGCACTTGTCATATTGTTTATTCTGAAGAAGGTCATCCTCCTGAACACGCCAGCTGGTATTCTTGTTATCTCTCAAGGCATCGTGACGCTTTTTCTGCTCTTTTTTGGATATATGGAAAAACAGCTTAACCACCAGGTATCCGTTATCGCAAAGCTGCCTCTCGATTACGTTAATGGAATGGACTCTCTTCTGATAGACTTCCTCGGTCAATTTGCCATCCAATACGCCATCAACCACCTCTTCCATCCAGCAGGTGTCGAAAAACCTGAATTTTCCTGCCTCCGGGATTTCCTTAATAAAGCGATAAAGGAAAGGATAACGCTTTTCCTCTTCGCTGGGCTCTCTGTCCATGGTTGCCACACGGAAAAACCTTGGATCTATGTTCCTTATGACTTTTCCGATAATAGCGCCTTTTCCCGCTGCATTCCAGCCCTCAAACAGCACCATTACGGGAAGTCCCGCCTCCTTTATTTTCATCTGAAAAGCCGATAATCTGGCCCTTTCCTCCTTAAGCTTAGCTGTAAGCTCCTCTTCCTCAGGTATATCTGTTTTAACGAAATCTTTAAGCATGGCATAGACTCCTTTCAACCGGCATGTCCCAACTCACAATAGATATGACTTAATCCATAAAAATATACGCAATTTCACTAATATAATCATACCTAAATTCGTCTATTATAGGTATTACCCGAAAATTATATTTTTAGAAAAAATGTATAAAACAGCCTCGTCACAACAAAGAATTTGGACGAGGCTGAAAATTGCCATAAAAAGGAAAAAGCTCCGGCGACTAATTTCGCCGAAGCCTTTCCCGGTTGTTTTAGTTATTAGAGAAATTTTCCAAATTACTTGGAAGCCTTCCACTCGTCATACTGCTTCTGGAACTCAGCAAGAACGTCCTGGTAACCTGCTTCGTCAAGAGCTGCCTGATAAGCTTCGATTGTAGATTCTACATCAGCTGCAGGAACGCCACCGTTCTCAAGGTTGAATCCGTACTCACCGGATACGTTAGCACATGCTGCATACTGGCTCTCTACAGGGCTCTTGTCAAAACGGAATCCAGCTGCGCTAGATGTGTTAGCACCACCGTTGAAGTCCTTGTAAAGCTCAGCCTTGTTTGCAGGCTCGTTGTCAAGAGGTGTTACGATTGTAGCACTAGCAGACTCCCACATTGAGTGGTTGTACTTCTCAGATGTCTGTGTAACCTGGTGGTTAGCATCGTATGTGAAGTCCTCACCCTCGATACCAAATGTGTACATATCAGCAAGTGTTGAATCTGTGTAAAGGAGACCAAGGAAGTCTACACAAGCCTTAGCCTGCTCAGGTGTTGAATTAGCTGTTACGCAGTAGCATGAACCAAGAGCTGATGTTGAATGTGCCCATCTGTTTGTAGCAGGCTGCATTGTTACATCCTGGCCATAACGAGCATCTGCTTCGTCGTTAACCGGGATATCTGTCCACCATGAAACAGCCCAATCCTGTGTCTGAGTTGTTGTATCTGTTGTAACCTTTGTGTAGTCATCTTCTGAGATGTAGCCCTTATCAGCCCACTCACCCATAAGTGTGCAGAACTCTTTATACTCAGGAGTAAGAATTGTGTCTACTACTTCATCAGTCTTTCTGTCTACAGCTACGAAGTTTGTAGCAGAATCAGCTGTGAAGAAATCGAAGTTATCGATGTACCATCTGTAGAACATTGCTGTCTTCTGAGTAAGGAAAGGATACTTGAGGCCATCAGCCTTAGCATCTGCGAGCATGGGCTCGAGGTCCTTAAGCTCTTTTACAGAACTGATATCCCAATTGTGCTGATCGATAAGATCCTGACGGAACATGAAGTCGTAACCTTCTACGTTATCCTTGTATACAGGTACGAAATACATTTTTCCATCATACTTAGCTGCTTCCCACTGACCTTCATCCATTGAATTGTAAAGGTCTGTTCCGGGAAGGATGTCTGAAAGATCATATACAGCGTTTGCAGGAACAAGATCGTTTGTTCCGATTGTGCCTTCCCATGAAGCTGTCCAAAGAAGGTTGATCTCGTTGTTAGCAAGTGCAAGGTTCGCCTTGTCTGTGTACTCACCAGAACCTACGTCTGTAAGTTTAATCTGTACCGGAATCTTGCCTGCGATGTATGCGTTGATAGCATCCTCAACCTTCTGAACCTGCTCTGAATCAGGATTTGCAAGGTTGAATGTACATCTGTAAACGTTAATTGTTGTTGCGCCATCAGCAGCCTTCTCCTCTACAGGAGTCTCAGCCTCAGCTGTGTCCCCAGCAGCTTCTGTTGTCTCTTCTGTAGCAGTTTCTGCTGTCTCTTCTGTAGCAGTTTCTGTTGACTCTGCTGCAGGAGCTTCTGTTGTACCTGCATCAGGTGTACTTGAAGATGAAGAACATCCTGCAAGTAATGATGTTACCATAGCTGTTGCCATGAGTGTTGAAATAACTTTTTTCTTCATTTTTTGCCCCCCTTTTAGGCTAAAATTATTTATATTCATCCCGAAACACTATGTAGCGGGCTAGAATATCATCCTTTAACAGAACCTACCGTCAATCCTTTAATGAAGTATTTCTGGAAGAACGGATATACTACCATGATAGGTCCAATAACTACGAGAACTGTTGCCATTGTTGCTGAGTACTGCGGTATTGTTCCTCCCATAGCTGCTCTTGCGGATGCAGGAACGTTAGAGTTATTAAGAAGGAACTCAATACTCTTCTGAATGTTGATAAGAAGTAGCTGCAAAGGCTTCTTAGCATCAGAGTCGATGTAAAGCAGTGCGTTCTGCCAGTCATTCCAGTATGCTGTAGCCATCATGAAACCAACGGCTGCAAGTGAAGGCTTAAGAAGTGGAAGTGTGATCTGGAAGAAGGTTCTGTACTCACCCGCTCCGTCGATCTTGGCTGCTTCCATAAGCTCTCCGGGAATGCTGTTTACAATGTAAGTTCTTAAAATGATTACGTTCATTGTGGATACGCACAGAGGCAAAATCAGAAGCCAGAGGCTATCCTTCAAATGATAGTAACTTGTAAAAATGATGTATCCTGAAAGCGTACCACCATTGAAAAGCATGGGGATAAGCAGGAATACCGATAAAAACTTGGCAAGTCTGAATTCCTTACGGCTGATTGAATATGCGAACATACTCATAAATAAAAGTCCAAGGAATGTACCTGCTACTGTTACGAGAATTGTTATGCCGTATGATCTTGCAAGCTGCTGACCATAACGAAGAACTGTTCCCATACCTGCCAGAGACCACTGAAGAGGCCAGAATCTGAAACCGTTCTGTGTGATACTCTTTTCATCTGTGAACGCTGCCACAAATGTAAGCTCTACAGGTAAAAACGCAAACACTGTGTAAGCAAGAAGTATTATTGCCAATATAATCTGTGCAACTGTTACTTTTTCTTTTTTAGAAGGCTCTAAGTCCTTATTATTTTTTGCCATTTCTCTTTTCCTCCCAAATCTCTAATCAGAACAATGCATTTTCCGGTGCGATCTTACGAACGGAAAAGTTAGCTACAAGCATAAGTAAAAGTCCAACAACTGACTGGAAGAAAGATGTAGCTGCAACGAATCCAAAGTTTGAATTCTTGAAAATAGCATTAAGTACATATGAGTCAATAACCTGAGTTGTGCTGTAAAGCGTTCCGCTGTTACGTGTTACCTGATAGAAAAGACCTGTGTCAGAGTGCATTACTGTTCCTACTGAAAGAAGAAGCATTACTGTGATCATAGGTATAAGTGAAGGAATGGTGATGTGCCATATCTTCTGCCATCCGTTTGCACCGTCGATATCAGCAGCTTCATAGAGCTCTGAATCAATTCCTGCAAGAACTGACATATAAAGAACTGAACCGTAACCTGTATCCTTCCAGATTTTTACTACAAGAAGTATCCATGGCCAGAGTCCTGCGCTTGAGTAAAATCTTGTTGAAGTACCGAACATGTGGTTAATGATACCTGTGTCTGAACTGATGAATGCATATACGATGAACTGAACTGCTGCATATGAAATGAAAACAGGAATGATCATCAGTGTCTGCATTGTCTTAGCCATCTTCTTGAACACAAGTCTGTCAATCATGATAGCAAGTGTTACGTTAAGAAGTGTTCCTATAACTGTAAACAACAGGTAATACAGAATTGTATTTCTTGTTATGGAAATGAATGTTGCCTTAGACGCTATCAGGAATTTGAAGTTCTCCAAACCATTCCAGGGACTCTTCCATATTCCGTCTGCGTAATTGAAATTCTTAAACGCCATGACAAGACCTGCCATAGGCACATACATAATAAAGAACAAAATCAGGAATACCGGCAATGCCATAACGACATGTGCTCTGTGTTTCCATGTGTTTTCCCAAAAACCTTTCATATCTAACCTCCCACCTTTATGGTTACTCTCTGATCTCTCCTACTGATTCACCTTCATTAAGCTTACCGCTCACAACAACCTGTTCGCTGAAGGTTGTCATCGGATTTTCAATAGAATCGATCAATTTCTCTGCAGCTTTTCTTCCAAGACTCTCTGTGTCCTGGACTATGGTAGTCAGCTGCGGACTGTATCTCATAGCAATCTCAATTCCGTCGTATCCGGCAATCGAAATGTCATCCGGAACTCGGAGGCCTTTGCCTCTTATAGCATTAACTCCACCAAATGCGGCAAAATCATCAGGATATAAGATACATGTGGGCCTATCTTTAAGCTCCAATAATTTGTTTGTTGCGTTAAATGCGCCAACTGTGTCTCGATAATCGGCTTCCAGTATATATTCCTCGGGAATCTCAAGCCCCAGCTCCATAGCCGTCTTGTAAAAGCTCTTCAATCTGGCCTGGGTTACTGACGAATCAGCTCCGTGAATATATGCTATTTTTCTGTGACCCTGCTTATATACATATGTAAGCAGATCACTTATTCCCTGTACATTATCAGAAATGATAGCCGAACGATCATTGAACACGTAATCGATCGTCACCAGCGGAATTGCGCTTCTGGCAAGTTCCCCTACCTGCGGATCCATGAAATCTACGCAGGCTATCATCACACCATCGAAATTCCTATATCGAGCATGCTCTAAATATGACATATTTCGGTTGGCCATCACGCCACCACTTATAAACGTCACATCGTATCCACCAGCCTCAACAGTTCTCTTAAAACTGTCCAATACGCTCGAAAAGTAATCGTGTGTAAGTCCGCTTTGCGCTTCATCGACGAACAGTACTCCTATATTGTAGGTTCTGTTTGTCTTAAGAGCTTTCGCTGCGAAATTCGGAAAATATCCCATCTCTGCAGCAGTTTCGCGGATGTGTTCTTTGGTCTTCTCACCAATATCATCCTGATCATTGAGGGCCTTGGAAACCGTAGCCACCGACACATTACAAGCTGTTGCAATGTCTTTAAGTGAAATTCTACGTGCCATAAATGCTCCCCTCGAAACTACTAAAACGTTTTCGTGGTTTAAATATATATCACATTTTTCACGAAATCAAGTACATTTTTTAAAATTATTGTGCATTTTGTCATTTTTTGTATTATTTTTACAATTTTTATCACGAAAATTTTAGTAATTTTCATAAATCTACTTAAAAACGTTAATTTTACTGAGGTTTTACGAAAACGTTTCCTTAAAACTCAGTGATAGCGTGAATAATATTTTTCTTGAAAAAAGCGAGGTTACCCCTTATAATCAGTTTTATCTAATGACTTAATCGTTTAAGATTATCACGCTAATATTGGGAGGAACGCAGAATGCAGTACGGTTTTTTCGATGATAAAAATCGCGAGTATGTTATAACAACGCCCAAGACTCCTTTGCCCTGGATCAATTACCTTGGCAACAAGGATTTCTTTTCGCTTGTTTCTAACACCTGTGGCGGATATTCCTTTTATAAGGATGCTAAGCTCTTAAGACTTACAAGATACCGCTACAACAATGTACCTTATGACAATAATGGTAAATATTTCTATATTAAGGATGGTGAGACCGTTTGGAATCCCGGCTGGCAGCCTGTAAAGACTGAGCTTGATTCCTATGAGTGCCGTCACGGTATAGGATATAGTAAATTCACATCCGTTAAGAACGATGTTAAGGCTTCAGTTCTTACATTCGTTCCTATGAGCGATACATGCGAGATTTCACACGTAGAACTCACTAACAACAGCTCTTCTGAGAAAAAATTACAGCTGTTTTCTTACGTTGAATGGTGTCTCTGGAACGCAGATGACGACATGAAGAACTTCCAGCGTAACTTAAGTACCGGTGAAGTTGAGATTGTTGATTCTACTATTTTCCATAAGACCGAGTATCGCGAGAGACGTAATCACTACGCTATATATTCTGTTAATACTAAGGTAGATGCTGTCGATACAAGCCGTGACGCATTCCTTGGTGCATACAACGGGCCGGATCATCCGGACGCTGTTTTCGCAGGAAAGCTTACCAATTCTGTAGCAAGCGGATGGTCTCCCATCGCAGCTCATCAGATTGATATTACTCTCGCTCCCGGCGAGACAAAGACCTTCAACTTTATCCTTGGATATGTAGAGAATCCTGAGGATCAGAAGTGGGAGTCCCACGGCATCATCAACAAGAAGCCTGCAAACGAGATGCTTGCAAGATATCAGTCAGATGCTGATGTAGACAAGGCTTTTGCTGAGCTTTCTGCTTATTGGGATAACCTTCTTTCTATATATCATGTCAAGTCTTCCAATGAGAAGGTTGATCGCATGGTAAATATCTGGAATCAGTATCAGTGCATGGTTACCTTCAACATGTCACGTTCTGCTTCTTATTATGAGTCAGGAATCGGCCGTGGAATGGGCTTTAGAGATTCCTGTCAGGATTTGCTTGGTTTCGTACATCTCATTCCGGACAGAGCAAGAGAGCGTATCATTGATATCGCTTCTACTCAGTTCCAGGATGGTAGCGCATACCACCAGTATCAGCCCCTTACCAAGAAGGGTAACTCCGACATCGGTTCAGGATTCAATGATGATCCTCTGTGGCTGATCGCAGGTACAAGCGCATATATCAGAGAGACAGGCGATATGTCCATTCTCGATGAAACAGTTCCTTTTGATAACGATATGAGCGTTGCTACTCCTCTTATGAACCACTTAAAGAGAAGCTTCGACTACATCGTAAATCACAAGGGTCCTCACGATCTTCCTCTTATCGGTCGTGCAGACTGGAATGACTGCCTGAACCTTAACTGCTTCTCAGCTCATCCCGGTGAATCCTTCCAGACCTTTGGTCCCAGTGAAGGCCCCGTTGCTGAGTCAGTATTTATCGCAGGTATGTTTGTAAAATACGGTGAAGAATATGCTCAGCTCTGTGAGCTTAAGGGCGATTCTGCAGAAGCAGAGCGTGCCCGCGCCGAAGTAAAGAAAATGTATGACGCTGTTTGCACAGCAGGTTGGGACGGCGAATGGTTCGTCCGTGCTTATGACGCACATTCCAACAAGGTTGGTTCACACGAGTGTAAGGAAGGTCAGATCTACATTGAGCCTCAGGGCTTCTGCGTTCTTGCAGGCATCGGTGTAAAGGAAGGTCTCGCTGCGAAGGCTCTTAAGAGCGTAAAAGAGCGTCTTGATACCAAATACGGTGTAATGATCCTTCAGCCCGCTTACACAGAGTATCATCTTGAACTTGGTGAAGTTAGCTCATATCCTCCGGGATACAAGGAGAATGCAGGCATCTTCTGCCATAACAATCCTTGGGTTTCAATTGCTGAGACAGTACTTGGACACGGTGACAGAGCTTTCGAGATTTATAAGAAGACCTGCCCTGCTTACGTTGAGGAGATCAGTGATATTCACTGCACAGAGCCTTATGTTTACTCACAGATGGTAGCCGGAAAAGATGCTAAATTCTTCGGACAGGGCAAGAACAGCTGGCTTACAGGTACAGCTGCCTGGACATTTGTTAATATTTCTCAGTATATCCTGGGAATTTATCCTACACACAAGGGATTATCAGTTGATCCTTGTGTACCTGCAGGATTCGGTGACTTCGAACTTGTAAGAAAATACAGAGGTGCTACTTACAATATCAGCGTTAAGACAAATGGCGCTCAGAAGGGCATCCAGAAGCTGATTGTCAACGGCAACGAAATAAACGGAACAGTAATTCCTTACGATCCTTCCGTAAAAGAGTACACCGTTGAAGCAATCATGGGCTAAACAAAGCCCCAATAACTTACGTTTACATCCGATTTTACGATCGGTTGTGAAATAATTGCTAAATACTTTCTTTTTCAATTCCTTCTATTAAGCAATCCCCGCAAGCTGCCCATGCTTGCGGGGATTCTTATTTTTTCCGTGTGTATTTTTACTTTATCCGTTTATAATAAACGCCTTTATAGTCTCCATGGTGCTTTTTAACTGGTATTTTATCAGAAAAACAGCGTCGTTGTAGATCTTGTCACCATACTTAATGTGCTCAAGTAATGGATACACATATTCTTCGGTTTCTTCAACATAAGAAATTATCTTTTCTCTTGAAAACGCCAGTGACATCAGGCTAACGTTGTTACATCTGTCGAGAGCTTTAACTATGGAAGCCGTACTATCAGAAGAAATACCGACGTAATAACGCTTCTTTTCGGCGTCAGTACCGCTGTAATTCTCGGGTTTGGTAAGAAGTGCCACAGAGTGCCTTACAGGCTCTGAAAAGGGCAGATTTTCAGGTTTTACACCACAATCTTCGCATACATCGTGCAAAAGAACCGTAGCCAGAACCTGATCGTTTTTGATACCCATAGCATGGGCATGACACGCCATCATAAGAGGATGGGTGATATATGGGATATGTTCCTGGGTAAAAGGACTCGTTTTACGGGACTGTCCTGCATGCCTGTCCCTGGCATAATAGAGTGCCTCATAAGTCTCTGTGAGGTTCTCTTCAATAGCATTTCCCATAAGACGTGTAAACATGTGATCCTCAGAAAAAATCTTCTCTTTGAGGATCCATGCCGGCTTTTCTGAATCCATATTTTTCACCTCTATAAACATCAGATAATCTGCTTAAAGGGTACAGAAAAAGCATACCACACATTGTAGAAATTTGTGCGGTATGCTTTTATTAAATCTTTATTATCTCAGGGCTGTTTTTTCAATTTTATAAAATCACAGTCGTTATTATCACCGTTTTGTTTATACTTTTTTGACGATATTTCGAACCCAAATTCCTTTTTTAACAAGAACAAATCCTATTGCACTCTTGATAACTTCCAATGCGCAAACCGTGAAATATACTTCAACTACCGGCATTTTTGTGTGGTATGCAAGTATTCTTGCAACTACTACGGAAACAGTCCATACATAACAGCTGTCAAAAAGGAAAGTCACCAGTGTCTTTCCGCCGGATCTCAGTGTAAAGTAAGCTACGTTTGCGAAAGCATTAAGGGGCATTACTATCGCAACTACGCGGATAAACTGTGTTGCCAGCTCTTTAATGGCAGGCTCTGTGTTATAGAACCTGGGAACAATGGGCGATACCAGGAATAAAAGCCCGCCCATTACAAAACAGCTTAAAACACTCAGCGTAGCCATTCTCCAGGCATCTCTTCTGGCATTTACAAAGTGCTCCGCGCCAAGCTCCTGTCCGACCACGATCGATGTGGAATTA
Organism: Butyrivibrio sp. AE3006; assembly: GCF_000424165.1. Lineage (NCBI taxonomy): Bacteria > Bacillati > Bacillota > Clostridia > Lachnospirales > Lachnospiraceae > Butyrivibrio > Butyrivibrio sp. AE3006. The sequence goes on from NZ_AUJJ01000013.1 coordinate 75,884, forward strand.
CCAAGGGACAGGAATACTTCGTTAAATATCTGAGCAATGGTGTTTGCTATGTTTAGTGCAGCAATTACCTCGATACCTCTGATGGAATAGCACTGCATCAGCACTGCCTGCCCCATACTCCATAGGAATTCATTTGCAAGCAGCGGCAGTGATTTCGTAACTATTGGCCATATAAGTTCAAGGGGAATAACAAAATGACTGTATAATCCCTCTAAAAATGCATAATCGCTCTTTTTCCTGTGTGCCACGATGGTAACTATTCCCATCTCAACGAATCTGGAAATCACCGTTGCTATGGCTGCACCTGCTACGCCCAACTTGGGAAAACCGAGATAACCGAAGATCAGAAGCAGGTTGAACACAAAATTTACCGCCATGGCTGACATACTTGCGATCATGGGAAGTGTTGTTTTACCTGATTCCCTGAGTGTTCCGGAATAAACCTGCGTAATTCCAAAGGGCAAAAGTCCAATCAGCATAATATGCAGGTAGTTTTTAGCAAGACTTAATGTATGTATCGCATCATCAGGCGTAGTGTCCGCTGCTATATAAAGCTTAATAAGCGGCTCCCCTGCTGTAATGAAGACTATCAGCGCTATCACAGTAATAACAAGTGCTATTATTGTCTTAAAACGCATGGTATAGCGAACACCTTCATAATCCCGGCGTCCAAAAAACTGTGTGCCGTATATGCCGGCACCGGCAAGGGCTCCCCAGATGCAGAGCATCTGAACAAACATAAGCTGATTTACAATAGCCACGGATGACATGGCCAGCGTACCGACCTGTCCTACCATTATGTTATCAAGAAGTCCAACTACATTAGAGAGTGTGTTCTGAATGATCATTGGAACCACAACCATGGCTACTTTACGATAAAATGAAGGCTCTCCCATCACACACTCTTTAAATGAGAGCTTTACCTTTAATGATTCTTCTGCTGTAAGCATTATTCCTCCTAATATCTATATCCACACATATCCGATAAGTAGAGGCCTATAGCTCTCAGCTTATTCGTATATATTAATTTCCGTCTCCCTTAAGCTCTTTTAAAGCGTCTTCGGAATACTTCTCAAAAATACCCGTAAGCTCTGAATAGTCCTCAGCTGTGAGCTTATCCTGGGCATACTCCATAAGTCCTTCTACGTCTTTATTGTCAACATAAGACTGAACATCGCCTATTGAATCCAAGGACATATTATCAATAATGATCTCAGTTACCTTTTCCTTATCCTCTTCGGATACGCTGTCCATTATCTTCTGAACATCCTCAGCTTTATCGCCGCCGTACTGTTTAACAGCCTGTTCAACTATGGTCTCAGCTATACCGGCAACTGCTTTTTTCTTAATGTCATTTCCAATCTCGGTCAAAGGATTGGCTATTTTTTCTTCTGAAGCATCTGTGGTCGCCTCTGTACTCTCTTGGCCATTTATCAGCGCTGATGCCTTTTTCGCAATATCAGCTCTGTAGAGATATATGCCACCTATGGCCAGAACTACTGCCAGGGTTGCCACAAAAGTTTTGACGATTTTCATAATGTTCTCCTCTGTTTCTCTTGATCTGCGCGAAAATCCGGTGAATGTCACGCCATATTCTTACCAAATATCCATAATAAACCGTTTCAAGGCATTGAAAAACCCCGGAATACAAAGTACTCCGGGGCGTTAAGTTCATGATCTTAATTATTTCTTGTTTACAAGATCCTTCAGAGCCTTACCAGCCTTGAACTTCGGAGCGATAGAAGCAGGAATCTTGATGGTAGCACCAGTCTGAGGGTTCTTACCAGTTCTAGCTGCTCTCTTTGTGGTCTCAAATGTACCAAAGCCAACAAGCTGAACCTTGTCCTTCTTCTTAAGTGTCTTAGAAACAACGTCTACGAAAGCCTTTACAGCCTTCTCAGAATCCTTCTTGGAAAGACCTGTTTCCTTAGCAATAGCTTCAACGAGTTCTGTTTTATTCATTTTTTATTCCCCCTTTATTCTAGGTTTATTATGAAACTAAAGCAATTCTACCACTATGTATTATTATGCGCAACGTTTTTATCGGAATTCTGCTACTTTTTTGTAATTATTTTGTAATTTTTGCCTTAATTCTGCTATTATTGTATTAGTAAAACACTTATGGGGGACAAAATATGGCTACAGATAAGAAAAAAAGGGATCCGCTTCCGGATATTCCGGCTCATCCCGAGGAAGCTACAAAAGAGAAAAAATTACGTGCTGCTCCCGATGAAATAATCGCAAAGGCAGTACATGAAATGATGATGAAAGATCACCCGGAAGAGTGAAATATCCTCTTTCTTACTGCTATTTGAGCAGTTTTATATTTAAGCCCATAACACATCAGCACATCATGATGTCATGATGTGCTGATGTTATGTTGTCTGATTTACACTCCACAACTTCTATATAGATTCCTTACCGCATTGCGATATTCCGAAGGATTTTTTGATACCCTTATTTTGTGAATATATGGCTCGATTTCGCTTCCATCTGTAGTTTTGAAGTTTCCGCCCACATAGAACCAAATCTCCTTCATTTTGTGCATTATAGACTCTTCTGCAGGTATTTCTACCTTATATTCCTTTTCCATGGTCTCTATGAAGCTTCTGAGCTCATCCTGACCCATTGCTTGTCCTGTGACTATCTCTCTTGCAAGTCCCGGATTTGCAACCAGTCCTCTTCCAATCATCACTTCCTTGAGATCCGGAAATTCAGAAACTATCCTGTCATAATCATCTTTAGTGAAAATATTTCCGTTGTAGCTTATTGGATTTTTGCTGTTTTCATAAGCCCACTTGAAAATCTCCATATCAGGTTCCCCCTGGTACATCTGAGTCCTGACTCTTGGATGAACTATCACATTACAAAACGGATATTTATTTAAAACAGAAAAAATCTCAAGATATTCCTTTGGGTCCTTTAATCCGATTCTTGTTTTTACAGATAAAGCAGTATGTTTTATCTCCTCGCTTTCAAAAACCTGCGCAAAAAGCTCATCAAGGGCTGCGGGTTCTTCAAGCATTCCGGATCCCTTGTGTTTACTTACAACTGTTCCAACAGGACATCCCATATTCAGATTGACTTCTTCAAAGCCTCTCTCATGCATCTCAGAAAGCGCCCAGATGATTTCATCCGCCTTGTTTGTCATTATCTGAGGAATAAGTCTTCCTTCCACCAAAGCATTGTTTTCCGGGGCAATTTCTCGCATATCGCGCTTTTTAATGGCATGCTGCTTATATACGGATAAAAAAGGCGTATAATACCTGTCTATCCCCTCAGGGAACAATCTGCTGTGTGCATTTCTGTAACAATATATGGTAATGCCCTCCATGGGCGCATAAGAAATTCGCATTTTTTTCCTCTCATTAACGATAAATTATTAAAAAATTATTATTTCGAAACTTACCCTCTTGCAAGTAATAAACAATACATTATAATAGGCATTCAACGACACAAATCTCGGAGGATTTATGGAACTTGATATGACCAAGGGACGCCCGCTCCCTATTATACTTAAATTCATGCTGCCTATCTTTTTAGGAAATATTTTCCAGCAATTCTACAATATGGTAGATACTATCATTGTAGGCCGTTTTGTCGGTGCTAATGCTCTGGCTGCCGTAGGCTCCACCGGTACGATTATGTTCCTGGTTCTGGGCTTTGCTCAAGGCCTTACTACAGGATTTACTGTGCTTACATCACAGAGCTATGGCGCCGGTGATTCCAGACGAGTTAAGCACAGTGTTGCTAATGGTATCATACTTTCAGCAATTGTGATAGTGCTAACTACTTTGTTAAGTGTTATTGCAATTAATCCGCTTCTTCGCATCATGAATACCCCTGATGACATTTTTGCCGATGCTTCAGCGTATATAACAACCATCTGTTATGGTATTGTAGCCAGCGTATTTTACAACCTTTTCTCTGCCTATATGCGCGCAGTTGGAAACAGCAAAACTCCGCTCTATTTCCTCATATTTTCAGCCTGTCTGAACATAGTACTGGACCTTCTTCTTATAGTGGTCTTCAAAATGGGCGTAGTTGGAGCTGCTCTTGCCACCAATATTTCACAGGGAATATCCGCTGTAATGTGTATTTATTACATATATAAGCACATTCCCTCTCTCGCACCTGATAAAAACGACTGGCATCTTGTATCTCAGGATACAAGGCATCAGCTTCGCGTAGGTCTTCCAATGGCCCTTCAGTTTGCAATAACTGCTGCAGGAACCATGATAATGCAATCCGCCATCAATCTCTTTGGATCAACAGCCGTGGCTTCATTTACAGCCGCATCCAAGCTCAGCGGTCTTCTTACACAGGAAATGCCTGCAATGGGTGCCGCAATGTCAACTTTTGCCGGCCAAAATTACGGTAATTGCGACTACGCCAGAATAAAAAAGGGTGTTCGCTCATCTATGATAGCCAACACCGTTTACGCTCTTATAGCTGCAGTAGCCGCTAATTTATTGCTGCCTACAGCACTGGGACTGTTCTTCTCAGGAAATACATCCGTGACTGAACTTTTGCCCTGGGCGAGACCATACATACAAATTTCGTCAGTATTTTATGTTCCGCTCAGCTTTATATTCATATTCAGAAATGCCATGCAGGGATGCGGTTATGGCTTCCTTCCAATGATGGGCGGAGTAATAGAATTATTTGCTCGCATGATATCCGCAATCATAGCTATGAATATCAAGAGTTATCCTCTTGCCGTAGCCTGTGATCCCATCGCCTGGATGGCAGCCGCAGTATTCACCTGCGTATGTTATATCTACGTTATCAAAGATATTCAAAGAAGATTTAGCAATCGCGCAAAACCGCAAAACGCCGTTTAAAATCTCCACAAGTTTTTGGTCATCATGATTTCATCATGATAATTACCATCCATAGTTTTAAATGCCTGAGGGATTTGTCCACAATCGACAAATCCTTTATTTTTGTACAACCTCAGGGCTCTGGCATTATCTGCGAAAACACTTAATTCTAGTCTCTCATATCCAAGATCTCCTGCACACCGTATGGCCTTATCAAGGAGATGAGCGCCGAGTCCAAGATTCCAGTATTCTTTTCGAACAACTATCTCTGCTGATGCCCTGTGCCTTGTTTTAAAGGTTAATCCTACCGGGCTTACCGAAGTTATGCCGATCACTCTGTCACCGTCGAATATCCCAATCATTATAAGGTGTTCAGCTCTTAAGTAATTTCCGATGATTTCTCCCTCTTTTTCCGGTGAATTCTCTATTTCATAGGGATATCTTGTAAGGTAGATGGTTTCACCTGCCACATCCCTTCTAAAAGCAAGAACTGCTTCTGCATCTTCCCTCTCAGGAGATCTTAAGACATATTCCTGCTCATTTTTTGTTGTGATTTTCTCTTCCTCAACACGCATTATATTTCTCCCCAAAAACTACTAAGAAAGTCCTTTTTGCTATTTGCATTGTCCCTATTTGCTACCTCAAATAGTGTTTTTGATTCATGTATGACTTAATTGTATTTGTAACAGTGCATAAAATAAGCATTTTTCACGCATCCCCAAAAACTACCTGAAAAAATCGACCTGTTTTCGATGATTTTTCTTGTTTTTTCGCTGACCAAATCGGTTAAAATGGCTTATTTAAGGCTTTTGTTACTCTTTTCATATTATAGCATAGAAAAAGGGGCGTCGCCCAGATGATTGAATCATCTAAAGCGACAACCCCTAGAATTCAATTTTTTATGCGAGGCTTGCAAATACATAATCGTCTGCTTCAACTCTCTCTGCTGAAAGATCGATTCCTGTCAGGATATCTGCCATATGTTCAGCAAACTGTGCATGTCCCTCAGCTGATAGATGTACTCCGTCGAATGCAAGATCAAGATCCCATTCACTGGCATCTGCGAAGAATATTCCAAATTCCTGAGCAATTATATCAAGCTCTGTACTGAGTCTCTTGCGCTGTGCCTCTGCTTCTTCCAAGTTTTCTTCCATATGAGGAAGTATTGCAGGAGGTGCTATAAGAAGAAATCCTGTCTTATTATCAACAAATTCTGTTCTGCCCAGCTGTCTCTCGATAAAATCTCTGATTTTTCCGGCAACAACATCTGCGTCCGGTTCTGACATATTGAGAAGATCATTGGTACCAAGCATTACAGCGAATAAATCTAACGGACTGTACTCTAATACCGATTTATCCAGTGAAAGAAGCGAATACGGATTATCGGGAACTACTCTACCATTCATACCATCAGCATAGACTCTCCATTCACCATACATCTTCTTTGAAAGGATATCTGTCCATCTTTCATTTTCCGGTAGGCGGCCACCCATCATTCCGCGAGGATCAAATCCATAGGTGTTAGAATCGCCATAAAATAGTACTTTTTTCATTCTGCTCACCTCTTTCTCTCAGTGTTTGTCCTATTCCACACAAACAATATATCATAAAAGCTATAAATAATCCGTATTTTAATAGTTTTTTTATGGTTTTCAGTGTTTTTTCCGAAATTTTTCGTGGATTTATTGATTTATACAATCAAGTGTGATATCGTTGACTTCGAATTTTTCTTTTTTTAAGAAAAAAATTTTTACAAGGGGGATGCGCTAAGCGCAATAGAACTATGACTAAAGATATTACAGTAAGTCTCGAGGATGCAGATCAGATCCGCAATTTTATCCAGATGAACACATCATCAAACTGTCAGGTAGATGTAAGAAGCGGTCACAGCTACATTGATGGAAAGTCTATTATCGGCCTTCTCTCACTCAATCTACTGAAACCGCTTAATGTTTCTCTTATTGGAGATTCTAAAAAGATCACTGCTCTTATACACCGCTACGAAGAGTGCCATTTATTAGCAGGCTGATCAATTATCAAGTAAGTCTTCTTCACTATAATTGAAGGAGCTTTGAACGTACTTACCGACTATAGAGCTATTGCCCAAACCGGCAGCTTTATAGTCGTTTTTTATTGCTGAAATCATCCAGCCAACAAAATTATCGATATTTTTGGATTTTTTGGATAATTCATAGGCTGCTTTTACCTTATCTATATCGTAATCTGCAGCTTCTGCTATAGCTCTTATCTCAGAGAATTTAATCTTCTGATCGATAATATCCTGAATCTGATCCATTACTTCCATTGAATCAATAACAGTTGTTTTATTTGCCTTTTCTTCGACTATATTAGATTTCTTAACTTTAGGATTAACATCAATAATGAATCTAATATTGACTACTTTTCCACCTCTTCCTGCTTTAACGGGTTCATAATCAAACCAGATACTGGTGGTCTCATTAAGCTCTTTTTGCGCTTTGTCCAGGGCGAATTTCTTAAAATTTCCAAATGTTTTCAATTTTCCGGCGCCGTCAAGCTTATCTGCCTGCTTCTCAATCTTGTCGTAATCAGGATTACCCTTCTTCAAAGCACTGATAATCTCAGGATCTGCCTGTGAATCGATAATTCCAAGTCTAAGCTTAAGATCAGTAAGATGATACTGAACATAATAGGGGCCGGGCCTCTTCGTAATGGCTCTCTGCCTATCCATTTCAGCCTTAAGAATCTCATATAATCTAAATGAATATACACTATTAAGCTGTACAGCCTCTGCAAGGCTCAAAACTGTATAATTACTCTGAAGATTGGTAAGATATGGGGTTATTTTATTGTTATATCTTACGTTAAGAACACCATTTTTGAAGGAAGCATCCGTAATTACGTTGATTGCTTCGATCTCCTGGGTCTCATCATTGGAATAAATGATTCGCCAATCCAATATAGATGGTTTATTCTTCGCCGGTTCTATGGCGGACTTAATATGTTCATAGAAAGAACCACCCTTAACTCCGAAGATTTTCTTAAGATCTGTACCATATATATTAGCTTCCAGGGTATTATCATCGGGATTATGCTCCGCTTTCGCTATACTGACAGCAAAAAGCTTCTGAACAAGAAGTGTTGATCTTCCCTTGGAATTAATAAGTGTATTTGCTTTTCTGTACTGTTGTGTGGATAAAAAACTTTGAATAGCAGTTGTTTCTTCTTCCATCTGCTGCTTAGATTTACGCCCCAAAACTATCTCCTTCTCCCTAATAAACAATTATTCATACCTAATTAGTACTAACTTATTATAAGTCCATTCAGGCACAAAGTAAACAAAAATCCCTCGTTTTATATAAATTATACCTAATTATTTATAATATGTCCCCCGGAACTAATAAGTAATGTAATATTGTATGTTATATTATTGTAATAACGTAATTTTGCGTTGACTATTTAAGTCAAATGGCAAATTGACCGATGCAGTACTGTCATTATTCTATCCCCAAAAACTACTAAGTAACATTGTAATCTCCCTATTTACTACTAACTAAATCAAAAATATTCCCTTTTTCTACTAAGTAATGGCTTTTTCGTACCCAATTACTACTATCTTTGCCTTTATTGTACGTTTTCCGGTCAATGAGAATATGCGTATTCATGCCTATTAGTTACCTGGAAGGATATATCTTGCCAATTTACGTTCCCAAAAACTACTAAAATAAAAAAATGATTCCCTTTTTCTACCTTAAAAAATTCTGGATATTCTATTTCCTCAGTATTTATGCGGCTTCCCTCGTTGAACTACTTTCGCTGAAAAGTACCCAATTTCTATCATTTAATACCAGATTTCTTACTTATAATCCCAAAAACTACTAAGAAAAACGCTAAAAATACCCCTTTTTCTACTTTCTAACACCATTTCTGAAAAAATAATTATCCTTTTAGGAACCATTTTTCTAATATCTTTCCCCATATCTATGCTGAAATTTAACCCCAAAACTAGATAACTTATACACAATTGCTATATAAAAAGGACCTAAAAACCGCGTATTTATCACGTTTTTAGATCCTCTAATAATAATTAATAATATGTTGTTAATTAATTAATACTGTTTAAACAACAATGTCTGTTAAAAATTTAATTGATCCATAAAGGACTTATATTTAAGGTATAATTCTTTATTTTTCTCGTAATCCTGTTCAATAAGGTTACTAATATATTGCTGATAAGAAATCTTACCTGATTGTGTCATAAAATCGACGTATGATCTAAGCTCTCCCAGTCTGATATGAAGAACACCACTGCTCTTTTCATCAGGTACAAGCGGGATTGCCTTTTTGCTTGTATGTTTAACCGGTGCAGGCTGTTCCTGAACAGGTTCCTCAGCAATAACTACAGGCTCTTCAACAATATTAACGGGTGTATTAATAATCTGTTCCTGAGGTTCCGGTTCTGCTACAACCTGAGGCGCTGTCTGTACTTGCTGAGGTTGCTCTACTACCGGAGCCGGAGCTGGCTGCTCAACTACCTGAGGCTGTGGTGCTACAGGAGCTGCTTCAACAGGCGTTTCAATAACAGGTGTATTTGTAGAAGTCGGCTTAGATGCTGGCTTTGCAGGTGCCTTCTCAACTACTGGCTTGGGTTCATTGACCTCTTCGGTCGACGGTGTTGCACCTACCATATTCTGAAAATTTCTTGCCATTGCATTCTGAAGATTCTTTTTCATTATGCTTCTCCTTTCAGAAATTCATCTACAAATTCATCATAATCCTTGGTTGCACGTGCTGTTGGTGCATAATCAAACAATGACTGATTAAGTGTCTGAGACTCTTCTACTGCTACATTCTGATGAATTTTGGTCTCATATACCTTAATTTCGTACTCTTTGGCCAGCATTTCGATACCTTCGAGCCAAATATTCGCATTGTTGGTATTTCTGGTATTAGTTACAAGAATACCTGCAACATCCAGTTCAGGATTGTTTAATCTCTCAGACATTACTGAAATCCATGAAAACAGCATATTTGCACCGTTTGTAGCAAAAGCTTCAGGTGTCATGGGAACTACTATTTTATCTGTAATAGCAAGGACATTCTGAGTGATTAAAGCCAACGTAGGGCTACAATCGATAATACAGAAGTCATAAGTCTTATTAAGCTTGTTTAATGCCCTTTTAAGCATGAATTCACGTGATGTAACGCCAGAATAGTCAAGATCTGCTGATGTAAACTCAATACCACCTATAATAAGGTCTATATTGTCGCCTACAGGAATGAGTGTTTCGTTGATATCTGCGCCTGCCTCGCCCTTTTCTGTCTTAAATACGTCAGAAAGTGTAGCTGCAGGTATATTATAAAGATCAATTCCGGCTGCCTGGCTAAGATTTTCCTGCGGATCTGAGTCAATCATAAGGACTTTATAGCCTCTTTTAGCCAATCCGGCCGATAACGCATAAGTAGATGTGGTTTTTGCAACTCCACCCTTTTGGTTGCAAAATGCAATTATTTTCATACTTCCTCCCATAAAAACTAAATATTGTCCTGTTACATAGTAACATTGATGAAAAGCTGTGTAAAGATATTTATATCATGATAACAAGAAAACATTGTAAAAAAGGTTCATTATATATAAGTACACAAATATATTTATAAAAATGGATAAGTGTATTTATGTATAAATATATTAGTAAATAAAGATATAAATATAATATGATAATAATCTATCACGATAAAAATATAAACATAGATAATGATATATATTGACAATAGTACAATAATATAATACTACAAAAATATAATGATATAAAGACATCAATTAAATAATGATGGCGAAATATCATAATATAAATATACATATATAATAATATAGCGATATAAAATGATGTAATGATACTGAGTATAAATACATCAAAACAACATAACATCATTGTGCTTCGACATCAGGTTTCTAAGGGGAGCGAATGTATAATGACATCATGATGTATAGATGTAACGATTATAGCACAATAAAATAAATGGGCAAAATTGACATGAATGAGACAGTAAACAAAGCAAAAATACGCCATAATCATGATGTAATGACATCATGATAGATACAATATAAACGTCAAAATGGATTCAATAAGTTATAAACGAGCATAAATTGTACATATTTGCCGCTTTGCTGTTTTGAGATAAATAAAGAGATCAGTGGTCCATCCGGACGCTATAAAGGAGCAAAATTGATATATAAACATAGAAATAACTTTACATAATGATGTCATGCTGTAATGATGTGCATATAAAATATAATGCTCAAATACATCATGACATCAATATACCATGATGTAATTATGCTATCACAACAGCTAAATATATACATCATGATATAATGAAGTGGATATATACATATATCAATATATTAATAAGTCAGAAATAAATGATGTAGCAATATAAATGTAAAATGATATTATTATTTAATGATATAAATATAAAAGTATATAAATACATATATAAAACATAATAGCATGATAAATTAGTATATAAATGAAAATATATAATAATATTATTATATAAAAATATAAATATAGTAATATTTCAAAATAAAAATATATAAGTAAATAAAAATATCAAAATATAATTATAAATAGATATTTTGTTATCAAAATATAAATGTATTTATATAGTATTAATTCAAAATATAAATATATTTGTATAACAAAATGAATAAATATATTGCGGTTTAAACAACGTGATGATATAATATAAATATATAAATTTATCATTTATATGAGTTAATTATTTGGCTGTAAAAACAGGATAAAATCTGCGGAAAAATCCTGAAAAAAAATCACAGGATTTGCCCTGATTTTTAAATAAGATTTCTGGGACCGGGTGAGTTAGATCCAGGGGAGTGAAATTCATAGAGAAAATTTAGAAAAAAATCGTGAATTTTGCCCAGAAATTTAAGAAAAAACAGTATTCAATATTTTCATAATTGCATACAATTTAAACACTTTGCTTTGAATAACGTTAGTTATAATTACATTTAGCTTGAAAATTATATAAGTATCAAAATTATTGTATTGTGTTTTACTTAACTATGAATAATATTGACTATATCAGACAATGAGTAATAATATCGTATGATATTATTTATACATAGATATAATCATAAGAAAAGAGTACTATAATAAGTATTAATGCATACATAAATGAACAGTATATTCCATTGACTTTAATAGTCATTGGATTTTTTTATGCAAATATTGTACAAAAGGGGATTAGTGATGCATGAGCTTAGCTACATCCTGGATATCATAAATTCTGTCCAGGAAGTGAAAGAAAAAGAGAATTTATTAGAAATAAAGAAAATCGTAGTCGATGTAGGACAAATGAGCGGCGTGGTGCCGTTTTATTTAAATAAATACTATGATGAGGCCATAAAAGGGACCTTTTTGGAGCATACAGAGCTAATTACTAATGAAGTAGAAGTAAAAATATTATGTGAAAGCTGTGGAAAAGAGTATACTCCTGACAAAGAAAATCGATATAGATGTCCCGCCTGTGGTGAACGAAAAGGTAAGTTGATCCAAGGTAAGGGTATTATAATTAAAGAAATAGTAGTAGAAGACGACGATAACATGCATCAATAGAAGTAAAAGACATTATTTAATATGAAATAATTGTGGTAAATGACAAAGATAATATAAAGAAACAGCAGGAAAAGGTGATAATAATAATCAGACAGAATATAAATACATCGATATGACAATAGAGAACGATGAATAGATGTACATATGAAAATATTGATTGGTATATTGTTACATATGTATCATGATTACATGATGTATTGATGTCATTATATATAGTTACAAAGGCATCATAGTTTAGAAATATTTATGAAATGCAACGAAATTTTATCATTTTTTAATTGTTTGAACGACGATAAGGCGTTTTCTTTTCCGAATTGTATGATAAAATAGAAAATGTATTTAAGAGAATTACCGGAGACGGAAATTACCTAAATCTAATCCGGAATAGAAAATATGGAGGTTCAAAATGGCTAAGAGAATACTTATTACAGATGATGCCGCTTTTATGCGCATGATGCTGAAAGACATTCTGACTAAGGGCGGATACGAGATTGCTGGTGAGGCCGAGAATGGCAAAATAGCAATCGACAAGTATAATGAGCTTAAGCCTGATCTTGTAACTCTTGATATTACCATGCCGGAGCTTGATGGAATCGGTGCTCTTAAAGGAATTAAGGCAGCTGATCCCAATGCTTGCTGCATTATGTGCTCTGCAATGGGTCAGCAGGCAATGGTTATTGAATCAATTCAGGCCGGTGCGAAGGACTTTATTGTTAAGCCGTTCCAGGCAGACCGTGTACTCGAGGCTGTTAAGAAGGCTATAGGCTGAGTACAAAACCAAGTGAAGATTAAGAGCCTAGGATCCTTGTGATTCTAGGCTTTTTGTCATGTTATAAATATTACATAAACACAATATAAACATATAGTTAATTAGCATCTATGCAATATCTTGTGAAAAAATATTTTTGAAACAAAATGGCTTAACAAAGGGCTTTTTGTCAGATGTTAAATATGTTCAAGAAAATAGCACTAATATTTTTTATGTATACACCGATATAATAATTAGCAACGGAAAGCTCCTGTTTCCATGGATGGGAAACGACATGGAAACAGGATTTTTTTGCCCTTTTTTAGGGCCGTTGCAGTGATCAAAGGATGGATCGCAAGCTTGATAACCATAGAGAAGACTGCCAGGCTGCCCCCTGGCAGTCTTCACGTTTATAATTAATTAGATGGCGAAAACCAAGGAATGATACAGAATGTTAAGTGTTGTTTTCATGGAAAAATCGCATAAATAGTGCATTTTTCAGAAACTATGATAGAATATCCTTTAAGAAAAAAGGAGGAGTCAGATAATGGGCAGTATATTAGACAAGTATCAACCCGGAAAAACAGTATTATCCTGTGAAATTTTTCCGCCGAAAAAAGAGGAAGAATTCCTTAATATACAAAGTAAATTAGACAAAATCAGTGAGATCAGACCTGATTTCATAAGTATTACATATGGAGCCGGAGGTTCTAATGCCGGTAAGGCAGTTGAGATTGCTAATTATGCTAAAAATTCGGCCAAATTAGAGGTTGTTTCTCATATAACCAGTGTTGGATTCACAAAAGAGAAATTAGACGCCGGATTGGCCAAATTTAAAGAAATCGGTATAGATAATGTGCTTGTACTTCGAGGAGACAGACCTAAGGCCATGACCGATGAAGAGTTCGCTCAGAGGGATTTCCTTCACGCAAGCGACATGGCACAGTACATCAAATCGGCAGGCATGGATTTTACCATGGTTGGTGCATGCTATCCCCACAGACATCCGGAAGCAGCTTCTGATGAGATTGATGTAATGAACACCAAAATAAAAGTTGACTGTGGATGTCAGGTACTTATATCGCAGTTATTCTTCGATAATAGCTACTTTTTAAGGCTTATTGATAAATTACATGACCTTGGTGTAAAAGCGCCTGTATCGGCCGGAATAATGCCAATTACAAGCGCAAAACAGCTTGGTACCACAGTAACATTATCAGGAACAACCGTACCTGAGGAATTATCATCAATTATTTCCAAATATGGTGAAAATCCTGCAGAAATGAGAAAATACGGTGTAGACTACGCAATCAGACAGGCACAGGACCTTAAAGAGAGAGGCGTAGACGGTATACATCTGTATATCATGAATAAGCCCGAGCTTGCTGAAGAGATGTTTGCAGCACTCAGATAAAAAACGAACGCCATTCTCTATAACTGCTATAGAGAATGGCGTTAATTAATTATTAAATCAATACTCTGTCGGGTCGAATTAAATCGTATTTACAGATTTGTGAATTTCTCAGTAGTATCATTAAGCTGCTCAGTAACTTCGGTGTTTTTATTGATAGCTTGTGATATTTTTTTGATACCACCAACAATTTCGTTGGAACTTTCTGCGGACATTGAGATGGCTTTTGAACTCTCACCGATGGAATTAGTAATAGCTTCGATGGATTCTACCATCTCAGTCATAATCTCGTTAAGGTTGTCTGCCTTAGATGAGAAGGATGTCAGCATATCATCCATAATATCCGCTGTATGCTCATATTTTTCTCCTGTATTAACGAATTCATCATAATCATCAAGGACAGTTCCGTTGATGTAATCAAGGGCATCCTGAGCGTTTTTCGCAAGGGCATTAACGGCATCTGTAACTTCATTACTGATATCCTGAATATTTGCAGCTGTCTGTCTGCTGTTATCTGCCAGGGAGCTGATCTCTGTAGCAACAACAGCGAATCCCTTGCCGGCTTCACCGGCTCTTGCAGCCTCGATTGAAGCGTTAAGAGCAAGAAGATTGGTCTGCGATGCGATATCCAGGATAACCTTAGTAAGCTCATTGATCTGACCAACTTTTTCAGAATCCTTAACAGATTTGGTAAGAGTCTCAGAGAGTTGCGACATCTGCTCGCCTGCATCGGATTTTTTGTTGGTTACGCGAAGCTTTAGCTCGTTAGCCTCCTGTTTAATTGTAATGGCGGTTTCAGTACCTTCTGCAGCCTCATCAGTGATTGCCTGTACTGCGTCTTTAACAGAGTCAACCTTTCCGTTGATTGATCTTACTGTATCGGCAAGAGTCTCCATATTTGCGGAAAGCTCTTCAAGAGCGGCGGATGTGCTTGTTACGTTATCATCAGCAACCTGAAGCTGAGAAGCAACTTCTTCTGAAGACGATGTCAGAATCTCGGAACCATTTCGCACATCGCGCATGATTAGCTGCAATGTCTCGATAAAATGATTGATACCGGTTGTTATGAAAAGCAATTCTGACTTGGTCTTAGTCTTGATTCTGGCTGTAAGATCACCATTTCCGGCCTCGATATTTGTAATCATTACGTTAACTTCATCTGCAATATTGCGGATCTTTCTTACAATATTCTTGTAGCTTATTAAGAAGTTGAGGATAAGTAGTACCAAAGTAATGATAATACCGACCATAGCAAGTAAATTACCGCTTTGTAACAGCTGATTCATGGTAGCCTTTGTATTTGATGCGGAATCTTCAATTGCCTGATCCAGAGTCTTGGTGGAGTGGAATATAGCAATTTTCTGAATCTCAGCCTTGTCAAAGAGCACTTTGTACGCTGAATCCTTATCGCCTGCATCGCACTTTGCTATAGCATTGTCGATAAGTGCTATGAGTCTTGAATACTGAACAGTTATTTCATCAATCTGAGCGGTAGCCTCTTCATTATCTTTGTTTGCAAAATCCTGCTTTAACAATTCAATGTCGGCAGTAACTGCCTGCTTTACGGCATCTATCTGAGGCTTTAAAGCTTCTTTTGTTTCATCTGCATCTGCAGAGATATAGCCGGTTGTCTGATCATAGAGTGACATTACATCTGATTTAAGCTGCGCTTCGTGTTGTGTCAGAGCCATCATCGAGTCAAACATAGAAATACTGCTGGTTGTCGACTTTTTCATGGATGTCATAACAAGTGCTATTACACAGATGAATGCTACCAGCATCAGGAGATTCAGAGCGGATAGCTGAAATAAGATAGAATTGAATTTACTGACTTTTACATTTGTATTATTTTCCACAATCCTCACCTCCTCTTATAATTTTGAGTACCATTCGGTAGCTATATCCTTAAGTTCCTGTACAAATCCCGCAGCATCGGTAGTTCCGGATGCGTAATTGAAAAATGCGAAGGAAAAACCGTTCTGTCCCAGGCCTTCCGGCATGTTCATCCAGTGCCAGTTAGAAGTTTTCCCTGCTGAAATATAGCTGGAAATAACCTTTGCGAAAGGATCGGATGCTACATATTTACAATCCTTGAAAGGACTTACAAAACCCGCCTTTTCTACAAGTATCTGCTGAGCACTGTCTTCTGAGCACCACTGGAGGAAAGCCTTGGAGGTTTCTACATCGCCTTCCTTTATTACAGCCCACCAGGAAGGAGCACTGGTAAGGATTGTGTCCATTCCATCCTGGAAAGCGTAAGGAAGCATTCCTACTTCAAAATTACCTGCTGCAGCGTAGGCATCGGAATCATCGCCGGTCATTGTGGCACCTATCCAGGAACCCTGTGTGACAAAGGCGTATTTTCCTGAAGCAAATCCTAGTACCTGATCGTTGTAAGCAGGCTGTGTAAGGACTGCAGAATCAGAATACTGATTGAAAAGACCAATCATTTCTGCATATGCATTTATTCGCTCTTCGTCGAACTGGCCGCCGTTATTTAAAAGATCAATATATGTTGTATCTGTTCTGGCAAGACCTGAATCTATATATGCGCCCATAATGTGGTTTCCTGCGGACCAGCCAACCTCTGTAGGTTCAGCGCAGTAACCGATTACAGCAGTAAGACCAAGCTCACTCTTTTTTGAATCCAAAGTTTCAAAAGCAGCCTTCATACTTTCAGGGCCTGTTATTGTGGCAGGGTCAATACCTGCTTTATTCAGAATGTCAGCGTTATAAGCAAGGCCTATTGCCTCAGTTGTGTAGGGGAAGCCAATAACTCCGTATGTGGAATCGGAATAGGCTGCGTCAGTTCGTGAAGCCCAGTTCTGATCGCTGAGATCAACCAGAAGACCGTCCCAGTTTTCAAATCCTGATGCTTCACAGGCTATAATGTCAGGCATCTGATCTGAGAGGTAGTATCCCTTCAGAGTAGCTTGAGCGTCTACGCCTGACTGAACGCTGATCACATTGACTGTAATCCCGGTTTCTGCCTTATATTGAGCAGCAAGTTCCTCCAGCTGAGAAGAAACTTCGCTTTTGATGTTTAGGAGAGTTATCTCCTGACCTGAATTATCTACTTCTTCTGATACTTCTGACTCTGCTCCTTTTCCGCAGCCAGAAGCCATAAAACATAGTAAAATAGCGGTAATCAGAGCAATTAGTTTATTAAACTTCATTTTCACAAACCTCCGATTCATGAATATACTACGCCTACATAATTATTATAGGTGTCGTGTAGTCGTACCACCTAATAAAAAGTTTATAAATAAATAATATAGCGTGAATAAAATGATGACGAGATACAAAAATATAATGATGTCATTACATCAAAACAACACAAAAAATAAAAACAAATCGCAATTGAAAAATCCAATCAACACTTGTGTCTAATCCGCATAAATACTATAATTAGACTTGTTTTGCAGAGTGGCAAAATAGAAAGTGTATTAGAAAGTTGAGGACCTGAATATGAAATTATCAGAGATGCCATACAAACGTGTGGATATGGATGAAGTGAAAAGCTTTTTTGATAAACTGATCGCTGACAGCAAGGCTGCAAAAAGCGGAGAAGAGCAGTTTGAACTTCACAGAAAATACTATGAATTTACCGGAGATGTTTATACTAACATCATCATCGGTGTTTTCAGACATGATATCGATACTACAGAGGAGTTTTATGCAAAAGAAAACGACTATATCGACGAGATTTCTCCTGTAATATCACAGTATGTAAATGAGTATAAAAAAGTGCTTTACGCATCACCTTACAGAGATTATCTGGAGTCAAAGATTGGCAAGGTAGCATTCAAAAACATGGAGTTATCAATGAAATCCATTGATGAGAAGATCCTTCCCCTTATGCAGGAGGAAAATGCACTTATTTCCAGATACGACAAGATCATTGCATCCGCAAAGATTCCTTTTGACGGAGAGGAGTACAATATATCCCTGCTTCGCAAATTCCTGACAAACAGCGACAGAGATACCAGAAAACGTGCATGGAAGGCACTCAGTGAGTACTTTTTATCTGTTACAGACGAGATTGATGACATCTATGATCAGCTTGTAAAAAACAGAACAAAACAGGCAAAAGAGCTGGGTTATGACAATTTCATCGAGCTTGGCTACAACAGAATGACCAGAAACTCCTACAGAAGACCTGAGGTTGAGAATTTCAGAAAGCAGGTTAAGGAATCCTTCGTACCTCTTGTTAAAAAGATCCAGGAAAAGAGAAAGGGTCAGATCGGTGTAGATGAGCTTAAATACTACGATAATGACGTATTTTTCAAAAACGGTAATCCGGAACCCACAGGAACACCTGAGGAGATCATGGAAGCCGGACTTAAGATGTATAGGGAGCTTTCACCTGAGACAGCAGAATTCTTCGATTTCATGACTGAAAACGAGCTTTTTGATGTTCTTGGCAGAAAGACCAAGAAGCAGGGCGGTTATATGAATTATCTTCCTAAGTACAAGGCGCCCATTATTTTTGCTAATTTCAACGGAACAAGCGGTGACG
Source organism: Butyrivibrio sp. AE3006 (assembly GCF_000424165.1). Classification (NCBI taxonomy): domain Bacteria; kingdom Bacillati; phylum Bacillota; class Clostridia; order Lachnospirales; family Lachnospiraceae; genus Butyrivibrio; species Butyrivibrio sp. AE3006. The sequence goes on from NZ_AUJJ01000013.1 coordinate 95,004, forward strand.
TTGATGTTATTACACATGAGTGCGGACATGCATTCCAGGGCTATGTGACCAGAAATGACGAGATTATCGAGCATAATGACCTTACAATGGAGACAGCAGAGATTCACTCCATGTCCATGGAATACTTCACCTATGGCTGGATGGATAAGTTCTTTGGCGACAGATCAGAGGATTATCTCAAGATGCACCTTCAGGATTCAATAACCTTCATTCCTTACGGATGCATGGTTGATGAGTTCCAGCACATAGTTTATGAAAAGCCGGAGATGACTCCCGTTGAGAGAAAAGCTGTATGGAAGGAGCTGGAGAAGACCTACAGACCCTGGCTTGACTTCGACGGAGACGAGTTCTTCGATGAAGGCGGTTTCTGGCAGAAGCAGGGCCACATCTTCTGGAATCCTTTCTATTACATCGATTATGTACTTGCAAGCGTAGTAGCAATGCAGTTCAAGGTATGGATGGATAAGGATTACAAAGATGCATGGAACCATTATCTTGAGCTTTGTAAGCTGTCTGTAAGCGACTTCTACGAGACAGAGCTTGAAAAAGTTAACTTAAAGAGCCCCTTCAAGGATGGCACCATAGCTGAACTTGCAGAGATGATGGAGTCAAAACTTGACTAATCTGCACGATTTTTACGATTTTGACGTCTGACTTTGTTTATATGACGCTCAAAATCACCACTATCCAAAAGATTTGCGATTGCCAGCTGTTCCAATGTAGGAACGGGGCATTCGTAGAAGCCTGTCCTTTCCCCAAACAAACTTAGTAGTTTTTGGGGAAGGACCATATAGGCGCATCGGATATAGCTTCCGATAGTTCTTGTAAAAGTATTTATGTATATCACGCGGCCATTTTCGTCCAATGAAAATATCGTTTCCTCAGGCTTTCTGCTGGGGGTAAATTCCGATTCAAAGTCATCTTCAATTATTGTCCCGTCACATTTTTTGCTCCATTTGAGGTATTCTCTCTTTTTGGAGGCAGAAGCAGTTACACCGCTGGGAAAGCTTCTGTAAGGAGTAATATGAAGGATTTTCATGTCTCCTGACCATAATTCGTCACTTTCTATTCCGTCTGAGCCAAGCTTAAGCATTCTGATATTTGCTCCGCCTGCTGTGTAAACCTTGGCAATTTTCTGATATGAAGGGCTTTCTACACCATAAACAATGTCTCTGCCAAAGGTCTGAACAATAAGGCTGTAGAGATATTCTGCGCCGGCGCCTATGATGATCTGATCAGGTGAAACCTCTACACGTCGGCTTCTTTCAAGATAATCAGCTATGGCTGTGCGAAGCTGCGGTAGGCCTGTTTTGGGGGATTTTTCCATGATATAAGGACCGTATTCACTCAGAACGCGGCGAACGGTCTTGGCATAAATAGAGTAGGAAAAACTAAGAGGATTATCTTCTGTAGAGCTTACCGGCGGAATATTTTGAGGAAAAAAAGACCTTCCGGAGCCGGAAGAAGCACCCACATAGATGTCCTTATCATCAAAAGTGACAAAATAACCGCTTTTTTCCTGGGGCATGATATAACCCTCTTCAGTAAGAAGTTCATAAGCATGTTCCACAGTGATAACGCTTACTCCGTGGTTTTCAGCCATTACTCGTTTAGAGGGCAGTTTTGAGCCTTTTGTGAAGCGTCCCTCAATGATATCATCTTTGACCTGTTCGTAAATAGTTAGATAACGTTTTTCTTTTTTCATAATCTGGTTATATAAAATTTTCCAAAACTGATATTTTTAATGCTACCAGTTTGATGATATATTAGGTTCAATTTATTAGTCAAGAGAGAAGAATACCCTAAGGAGGAGATTATGAAGAACGAAAAGGTATTAAAAATCACATACGCAGGACTCATGGCTGCACTTTGCTATGTGGGATATGCCATTTTTCCTGCGATTAACGCATCAGGCACAAAGGTTCATGTAGGTAATGCTTTTGTTGTACTCGGCGCATTACTTCTGGGCGGCTTATACGGCGGACTTGCCGGGGCTGTAGGACTGTCAGTTGCTGATATACTCGGTGGTTTTGCAGCCTCCGCGCCCAGAACGTTCATCTGCAAGCTGGTTATCGGACTTGTGGTAGGCCTTGTAGCACATAAGATTGCACATATTTCTGAAGAAAAGAAGAAATCCTATGTATTTAAGTGGTCAATAATTGCAGCAATAGCAGGACTTGGCTTCAACTGTGTATTTGAGCCCGCTCTTAAGTATGTATGGTACACACTTCTTACACCCAACGCTGAGAAGGCTGCATCTGCAATAAGCGCACTTGTAGCGATCACTACTTATGCTACTATCATAAATGCAGTAATTAACTCAGTAATCGCAGTTGTGCTTTACAATGCACTTCGTCCTGCTCTCAATAAAGCAGACATACTTCCCGTTGCAGCACCCAAACAGGTAAAAAAGGCAGGCTGAAAACGGAAAAGCAGTGCTAATAAAATTATCATTTGAGAAAACAAATAAAAGCTGACAGGACCAAGTTCTATCAGCTTTTTTGTAATTAATCTCACACTTTATATCTATACACTCTGCATTCGTAGGGTCTGTATAACTCTCCTGCATGGCCGCGGTAATTACACAATACAAGCTCACCCTTTTTACCTTCGTATTCCGTGGGAATCCGCACGGTTAAAGTCAAACTGGTAAATGAGCATATGATTAAATATCGGATGTTTTTATATGCGCGCTCGTACACATAGATGAATTTATCCTTGGGATAATACTCTTTATAGCTGCCATATAGCAGTGCTTTTGAGTGCTTTCTAAGGTTAAGGCATTTCCTGTAGAAATTCAGAATGCTCAGTTTATCATTTTCTTCAGCGGCCACATTCACCATTTTATAGTTGGGATTTACGTAAAACCAGGGTCTTACCGTGGAAAAACCGGCATATTTATGGTCATTCCACTGCATGGGCGTCCTGGCAGAATCTCTGCTGGATAGATGAATACGGTGCATGCGCTTAGAGGTCTTTTCCTTCAGGTGATAGGTATGATAGTTGGTTTTAGAGGAAACATCCACGTACTGATGGATAGATCTAAGACGTATATTTGTCATGCCGATTTCCTGGCCCTGATAGATAAAGGGCGTTCCTCGCTGGAATAGGAAGCTTGCTGCCAGCATGGTTCCGCTTTCTCTCCAGTATTTTTCACTGCCATATCTGCTGATAATCCTGGGATGGTCGTGATTTTCCAGGTAAAGAGAGTTCCAGGCTTTTCCTGCAAGGGCGTATTGCCACTTTGAAAAGGCCTTTTTCAGCTTAACCAGGGAAAAAGGACGGTGCACGTATTCGGTATATACACAGTCCGCCATCATGTGATCGAAGGATATCATCATATCCAGGGATTTTGTGGGACCTGTAAGGTATTTCAGGGCAGAATTCACCGTGGTCATGGGCCCTTCACCGATCTGGAAACAGTCGTATTCGTTGCAAACCTTGCGGAACTGCGCCATATATTCGTGAATATGAGGGCCATCCTTGTAGTGGGGCATACCGTTTACTGCAGGGATAAAGGGCAGGCCGTTGGGAAGCCCCTCTTTTTTGGAGATAAAGTTGATGACGTCTTCTCTGAAGCCGTCCACACCCATATCAAGCCAGAAGCGCATTATGGATTCAACTTCCTCACGCACCTTTGGGTTATCCATGTTAAGATCCGGCTGCTTTTTAGCAAAAATATGCAGATAGTACTGGCCACGCTGCTCGTCATATTCCCAGGCTTTTCCCTCGAAAAGACTATCCCAGTTATTTGGCTCATCGCGCCAGATATAATAATCGCTATAGGGGTTATCTTTGCCCTTTCTGCTCTCCTTAAACCATGGATGTTCGTCAGAGGTGTGATTTACCACAAGATCCATGATAATCTTAAGGCCCAGAGAATGGGCTTTTTCGAGAACCTTTTTGAACTGATCCAGGGTTCCGAAATCAGGATGAATATCCTTGTAATCTGAAATATCGTAGCCGTAGTCAGCATTGGGGGATGGATAAACCGGTGAAAACCAGATTCCATCCACTCCAAGTGATTTTACGTATTCAAGCTTGTCATAAACTCCATACAGATCACCGATACCATCGCCGTTTCCATCAGCGAAGCTTCGAACCCAGATCTGATAGAAACTCATTTGCTTATACCAGTCTTTTTTATATCCTTCAGTTTCTCCCATTTAAGCTACCTCCGAATTTAGTCCCCGCAACACCCAAAACAGGCATAAAGCGGGCAAATATCATTCTTCGCTATCTTTTTTAGAGAAAAAATCCTCGATATTGTCTCTCATTTCTTCGATGTTTTCTTTGATGTCATCTCTCAGATCATCCATGTTGTCCTTGAAATCTTCGATATTTCCCTTGAGCTCGCCCTTGAAATCTTCGAAGTTCTCCTTCATGCCGCCGTAGATATTTCTGGGGATGTCAAAAACATGCTCTGTGCCGTTTACAATAAGAGAAGCGGACTCCAGGAAGTAATCAGAGCCATGCTTCTTGCGGCGGGTAATTGTACCGTTTGCCACAAGTTCGCGAATCTCGCCGTAGCGTTCGTATGCAGCTTTTACGCTGTCATCCCAGGAAATATAGATTTCATCCATGGCATGAGTGCCTGCATCACGAAGATAGGGCAGATCTTTAGCTGTTCTTATAAGGAGTTCAGCCATGGATTTGGCGGTTTCGTCAATAAGGAAGCCATTTCTGCCATCAGTTATGCCCTCTGCAGCGCAGGAGCCCTTTATCAGTACACTGGCAAGACCACAGGCCGCTGCTTCGCGGACTACGATGCCGTTGGTGTCATATACGGAAGGGAAAAGGAAAAGATCAGCTCTTGTATTGAAGGCTCTGAGCTTTTCTCTGTCGTGCACGGGACCTGTGAAGATGATTTTTCCTGTGTTGTCGGAATCGCCGTCTTCATGGGTAAGATTCCCCTCTGCATCGTAAATATCAAGAGCAATGCCATGCATTCTGGCTTTTTGCTGCATTTCTTCCACATCAGCGCCGCCGCCCACAAAAAGCATGCGATAGTCGATACCCTTGGCGGACAGGTCAGAAAGAGCGTCAATAATGATGGGAAGACCCTTATATTTCATCATTCTTCCTACAAAAAGATAAACCGGGATATCATCGGGAAGACCGTAAGTTTTGCTGATCTCATCCACGGCGGACTTCTCAACTCGGCCCTTAGCAAAGTCCACACCGTTGGAAACAACCCTGTAATCCCCTTCATAGCCAAGAGAACGAAGATTTTGACCTGCACCCTCAGAAACAACCCAAACCTCGTCACAGGCCGAAATATTGCTTACCATAGCCTTGATGGTCTCTGTTTTCAAAAAGCCTTCGCCCACAGCCCTTGCAATATCCACATCAAATTTAGTGTGATATGTGAAAACAATGGGAGCTCCGGTCTCATTTTGCAGAATTCTCGCCATTATGGTTGAAGAAGCGGGGCAGTGAGTGTGGATGATATCAGGCGCAAATTCAGCCATCTGATTAATCTCGCGCATAGCTAAGGGGTTACCTGCTCTGTAGCCTGCCACAAGATCAGTGGTATCAAGACTTTTATAAGGGATTACCTTATAGGGATAGCCTTCATAATTGGCATTGGGATACTTAGGAGTCCCCACTATTACATTTGCTCCGTGATTTTCCGTAAGAAGTTTGCCGTAGTTCATTACTACGTTAGCCACGCCATCGATAACGGGCGGAAACGAATCGTTCAAAAGACAGATGTCCATAAATATATCTCCCCTAACTCATAGTATTTGCGTACCGGAGACGCACAAAAATCGAAATCGCGTTTAATTCCTTAGCTATTATAAATCAATATTAGAATTAAGTTCAAATATATGATAGTTTTGGTAAAATATAACGTACAAGGATGCATTCATGATCCCAAACCTGCCGTTTATCTTAAGGAGGGTCTATAAATGACATATTTTACCTGCCTTTTTCTGGATACTGAAAAAGATATCATAGTCAGCCTGTATAAGGAGCTTGATAAGGTATTCTACGTGCTCTCGACGCCCAATCACCACACAGGAAATCTCATACGGAATCTTGCAAGAATATGCGATCTTCCCCTTTCTCAAAACAGAGAAGGAATGCTGGAGATACGCGGAGAAGTGCCTTGTTATGTGGATTCATACAATAACGAGAGTTATATATTTAGGCTTGGCGATGTGGAAATAGCTAATATCGACAAGGATGGAAATGTGCTTATGAAGGCGGCCATACCGGCTATCGCAAAGACCCTTATGAGCCAGACAAAGGACTATCAGCTTGGGCTTCCTAAGACCATTTTCAAGACCAGAGTTCGAAAGGAATATAAATTTAATTCAGATCTCCACACCCACATGAACGGAAATTTACCGGGAGATATCCTTATAGCCCTTGGAATCTATCACCAGATTAGATATCCCCTGTATTATGTGAAAAAACTGGAGCTTAAACTCACTGAGGCCCAGTGGGATAAGCTTGAAAGGCAGAGAGCCAAGGTTGCAAGGCAGTTTGTGTCATCGGATCTTAAAGGAAAATACCTGGATCGAAGGATTAACGATAATACCTTCATAAATTTCGCAGATCTGATTCTTAATAATCTCGATAACGCTGAGATGAATATCGTAAAAATCAGAGGGTCTCTTGCTGTAATAAAGGATGGACAGGCCGTATTTACCAATCTTGAGAAGGTTTACCTCTACAGATATGTTTTCACAAAGGGAGCTGAGAGCGAAGATAAGATTCCGTTAAATACCGCTTATCTGATCCCTGATGAGGATGTAAAAAAGGCTCTTATGCAGATGCTTCGTGACAGAGAAAATCCGGATTACTGCAACAACACAATTTTCCAGGATAAGCTACTGTGGATAGCAAGAAATTATAAGCGTCAGGGTGTGTGCTACGCCGAAATAAGCGATACAACTCTTGTAAAAAAATACGAATCTCTCGAGATGCTAAAACAGGTACATGCAGTAATGCCAAGCATTTATGGAGAAACAGGTGTTATGATAAGGTTCCTTGCAGCCATGCGAAGGATTCCTCTTACCATCGTCAAGGACGCCATCACTCCGGCCAATTATCTTGAGCAGAATCTTGAGGTCTTAAGGGCTACAGCTCTGGATCCTTATGTGGCCGGCTGCGATTTTGTAGGCGAAGAGATAAATGACATAATCACCCTGAAGCCTGTTTTCAAAGAGCTGGTGAAGATTGCTGCTGCGGATCCATCCTTCGTAATAAGGGTTCACGCAGGAGAAAATGACAGCCTGAAGGACAATATTTCCCATAGCATAGCCTGTGTGAAAGATTGTCTTGCACCGGGACAGGCCATGCCTAAGATGCGTCTTGGTCACGGCTTATATACCTACAGCCCCAGATCGAAAAAGGGCCGCGAAGTGCTAAAACAACTAAAAGAGAATAATATTGTGCTGGAATTCCAGCTTACCAGTAATGTGCGCCTAAATAATCTAAATTCCTTGGACAAGCACCCTCTAAAAGCATACCTGAAGCAGGGAATAAGGTGCGTTCAGGGAACCGACGGAGCAGCGCTTTACGGAACAGATTCTGTAGATGAGCAGCTGTCTCTTGCTAAGATGCTGGAGCTGTCTGAAAACGACCTAAGGCTCATGAAGGAAGCTGAGACCGGTATTATCGAGGAAGGTCAGAAGGCATACTCAGATAAAAAAGCAGCTTTTCTCTCTCTTGTAGGAAAGAGGGACATGGAAGATGTGCTTCTGGAGAAGATGAAGACCGTAAAAATTGGCAAAGGGCTTTCCGGCGGCGTAAAAAGACTTGATGCCAACACTGAGCTTAAGGGCCAGATAAAGGAGATTACATGGGACAGAGTGCCGGTAGTTCTCCTTGGAGGAAGCTTTAATACCGAAAAGAGAGCAACCAGAGTTACTCCCGAGGGAGAAAAACAGCTGGATATGCTTATGAAATACTTAAATCCCGATGAAGTCTGCTTTGTAATAGGTCACAAGCTCTCAGGTTATGAAAAATATCTTGTAGAGCACAACAAAAAAGGATTCAGGATTTACGCTGTGGTACCTGCTCTTATCACCAAGCAGGAAGCGGTTAAGCTTAAGGAAGCGGGAGTTTATATAAGGGTTTCCACAGAAGCTGAAGGAATGGGTATTTATAAGAGCTTCAACTACGAGATATTTGAGAGGCGTCCTTCCATGGTTGTTGCCTTTGACGGAAACAGCGCGGCTGCCAATCTTATTCAGGAAGCCAAGAACGGAAAGGGGCAGTCTGCGATTCTTATTTTCAGTAAGTCCAAGACCCTGCTGCAAAAAGCAACTTCTCTCCACGGATATGTGTACTTTTTCGATGGGGACGCCCCTATAACGCAGAAAATAAAGGAACTTAGTGATAAAACCCTCAAAAAATCGTAAAAAAATCGCTCCGCGAGTAAACTCGCGGAGCGTATTCTTTGTTTTTATTCAGCTGTGATATCAGCACCGAAATACTTGATTGAGATTTCGGAAAGCTTTCCTTCTTCTCTCAGTGCCTTAATGGCGTCATTGATTGCAGCGCGGAGAGAATCGTTGTCTGTGCCCTTTGCAAGGGGAACAGCATACATTGTAACCTCGGGATCTACTGCAGCAACCTTAAGATCTGTAGTACCTGTGGTGTTGAAATAGTCCTGAGCAGAAGTGTTAGCGTTGATTGTAGCATCAACAGTGCCGTTTTGAACAAGGGTCATGGTCTCGCCGAGAGTATCAACGTTTTTAACTGTAGCGCCGTACTGAATGCCCATAGCTTCGTAGGTTGATCCTGCGGAATTAGCTGTTGTAAGGCCGTTTAAGTCCTCAAAGGAGCTGATGCTGTCATTAGAAGCAAGAGTAACAACTACTGCGTGGTCGTAAGCGTAGGGATCTGTGAAATCATAAGTGTTTTTGCGGTCGTCTGTAACATCAACGCCGTTTGCCATCATATCAAAGGTGCCTGTGGAAACGCCAGTAAGACCTCCGTCAAACGCAACCTCCTGGAACTCTGCTTCAACGCCGAGCTTTTCAGCGATCGCAGCAGCTACCTCTACATCAAAGCCCACAAGCTCATCAGTGTTTTCATCATGATAGGTGAAAGGTGCCCATACACCTTCGGTAGCAATTGTTATTTTACCTGCAGACTTGATTCTTGCAAGGTGATCGTTGCTCTTTGAGCCGCAGCCTGCGATGGTTCCTGCGACAAGAACGCCTGTTAACAGTAAAGACAATAATTTTTTCATAGTGTTCCTCCATTCTGTAAAGAGTATTTTGTATTAGGAATTCGTAAGTCTCAGGAATTCCTTTGTTCTGGGCTGTTTAGGATCATTGAAAAAGGTCTTTGCATCTCCTTCTTCCACTATAACACCATCAGCCATAAAAACCACTTTTGTAGATACATCTCTGGCAAAACCAAGCTCGTGAGTTACTACGATCATGGTCATTCCATCATCTGCCAGTTTTTTCATAACTTCCAGAACCTCTGCGGTAAGCTGGGGATCAAGAGCGGAAGTGGGCTCATCAAAATATAATATGGCGGGATCAGTTGCAAGAGCTCTCGCTATGGCAACTCTTTGCTGCTGACCGCCTGAAAGCTGGCTGGGATACATGTTTATTTGTTCCAGCATGCCGACTTTTTGCAACACGTCTCTTGCCTTGGCTTCTGCCTGCGCCATGGGAATGTGTCTTGCTGAAGTCAGTCCCAGGGTTACGTTGTGCAGAACTGTTTTATTGGCAAAGAGATTGTAATTTTGAAAAACAAAGCCGGTTCTCTTACGAACATCCGAGATCTCGGCATGACTTATTTTGGAAAAAGGATAGGTTTTGCCGTCGAAAGTAAGCTCTCCCTCATCAGCGCTTTCCAAAAAGTTGATACAGCGAAGAAGGGTAGTCTTTCCGGAACCTGACGGGCCAAGGACAGATACCACATCACCTTTTTCAACTTCAATATTTATGCCCTTCAGAACTTCGTTCGTCCCAAAGGCTTTGTGTATATTGTTAACCTTAAGTAAAGACATATTTTTCCTCGATTATTTTCTTACGCCGTAGCTTCCAAGTCGCACCTCGCCTCTCTTTTGCAGATAGGTGAGAACTGTACAAAACATCAGATAAACGATTGCAACTTCGATATAAAGCGGCAGGTAATTATAGGACTGCCCGGCGATCTGCTTGGTTCTGGTGAACATCTCAACAACTGTGATGCTGGATGCCAGAGAGGTGTCCTTAACCATGCTGATAAGTGCGTTAAACAGCGAAGGGAAAGCCGTTCTGAATGCCTGTGGCAGGATAATATGCCACATAATCTGCATGTAGTTCATACCTACGCAGTAGCCGGCTTCGAGCTGCCCGGCGGGAACCGCTTCCATAGCGGCACGCATGGTCTCAGCACTGTAGGCACCTTCATTTATGGTAAATACAATAACAGCCATTACGAATGGATTTGAATGTATTCCAAGGAGCGGAAGTCCGTAAAAAGCCACCATTAACTGAACCAAAAGAGGCGTTCCTCGTATTATCCAAATGTAAAATCTGCAGATCTGTCGCAGAACCGGTACATTAGCGTACTGAACCATTGCCACAAATACTGACAGTATAGTTGATAAAATGAATGCTGCGGTTGCCAGCGGCAGTGTGACCTTCAGTCCGTAAACAAGTATTTTCGGAAAAGAGTCAATAAGCAGCGATAATGTATTCTGATCAAACATAATATTTCCAATTCCGGCAAAAAATTTTGCACAATTTCTTCATAAAAAATATATTAATCCCTAACTGTATTAAGAAGTCAATACCTTTTTTGAAAAGCGAGCGTTAATGCGCTTTTCTGATGATCTCATCCTTGTATTTTTTGGGAGATACTCCGTATTCCTTCACGAAAGCCCGGTAGAAGGTGGAATAATCCGAAAAACCGTAGGATGATGCCACAACGGATATATCCTGGCCGCTTAAAATGGCGTCTCTGCACATTTCCAGCCTTTTTTTGGTTATGTATTTATGCAGCGGCAGGCCGTTTGTCTCGGTAAAAACATGAGAGATGTGGAATTTACTTATGTACAGCTTTTCAGCGATTATATCCAGTGACAGATTTTCATCGATATGGGTCTCTATATAATGGATGATGCTCTGGTAAAGAGAATCTGATTCTGCCTCAGTATTCCCGGGATTCTGAGCCTCATATACCATGCGGTTTATGGATATCATGAAATCGCTGACGGATATAAGAATCTTAGCGCTTTTAGCAAATCTGTCAGAGTGAATCTCATCAATCAGAGAAAAAAGCTTGCCCTGAAGGGTATTGAATTCGATTTCTGTGAATTTGTGGGTAAAAAAGGTGTTTTTCAGCGCCAGATCAGGGAGATATCTGTAATCCTCGGAAATTCCAATAAGGGAACTAAGGAAGCTCTCGCTTATCCAGAACACAAAGCGTCTGTAGGGATGGTTGCTGTCAAGGAGAGTTGCGTGATGCGGGATTCCGGGAGGGATTATGACCATTGTCCCCGGGCGCAGTGAAAAAGATGCATCCCCTATATGCATGGTAATATTGCCCTCCAGAAAAAAGTAGAACTCATAGTAGTCGTGGGCATGATGTTCTACGTCGGGAATAACGCTATCACTGTAGTAATAGACTTCAAAATCCCTGGAAAGCATATATTGTCTTGTACTGAACTTGGTTTTCAGATCTTTTTTCATAGAAAAAATGTAGCACAAAGCCGCAAGATTTACAATGCGCCATCAAATCACGTTAATTCTCGTGGGAAAGTCCTGTAGAAGTGGGGTTTTGCAACCTGTAATCCCTGGGACTGCAGCCGTAGACTCTGCGGAAGAGTCTGTGGAAAAAGCTGGTGTTGTCGTAGCCTACAGACACTGCGATGTCAGAAATAGGAGCAGCAGAGCGGCTTAAAAGATTGCAGGCTCGCTCCAAGCGCTTTTGCTGCAGCAATGCTTTGAAGGTCTCTCCGGTCTCTTTTTTGATGATACGGCTTACCGTGTAAACATCGGCCCCTTCAGCCTTTGCAAAATCCTGCAGGGATGCCGTTTTGTAGGAAGTATCTATGTAGGAGAGCACCTTGAGGGTTATCTCCTGCTCAAAGGAATTAGAGGGCACATGAATAAGCTCTGCGTGATTTGTCAGATTCAGGAAAAGCAGTCCCACTGTGGCCTGATTTATTGTGCGGCTGTTTTTATCTGCATTCAGCATGTTCCAGATGAGGTTTTCCATGAGATTTTGCACGGGAACAACGTCTGACACGCTAAAATACAGGAAATTGCTCTGCATGTCCTTCCTTGTAAGGCAGCTTACGATGAATTCTCGTAGTGCGCTGGGCTTAGCCCCCATCATTGGAAGAACCACATCGAAAAACTCAGGCAGGATCATGAAATTCACGGCTATATCCTTTTCTCCTGCGGGAAAAATCTCCTGAGTAGCGTGCTGATTAAGGAAAAGCAGGTCCCCTTCCTTAAGGGTTATCTCCTGACCGTCCACTATATGCCTGGTAGAGCCGCTGCACATATAGATAAATTCCACATAGTTATGGGTATGTTTGGGAAAATGAATAAAGCGCACATGGGGGCGCATATCTATAAGACGTCCGTTTTTAAGGACTCTTGCTGAGTCAATTTCATCTGCATCTTTGGACGTTTCTGCGCTGTAATAAAGGGCGCGGTTTATCACCTTTTCACCATTTAAAATGGACTGTTCTTCCTCAGTTATTGTGCTGAGTTTTTGGAGTAAATCCTTGTTCATAGGGGCTTCCTTTCTGCTCTATTACATAAAAATAACATGTTATTTTACACGCTGCAAGAAAGGACGCTTTTTTATTCTTTTTTCGACCTTAAAAATATGGGCGCCATCATTTAATATTAAAATCAGCGAAGAAAATGAGCATAAAACACAGGCAGATGACGCATATAACCCGTGTTTTAGCCAAAATAGAAATTATATAGAGAAGGGAAGGTTACAAAATGACAGTAAAAGAAAGATATGAAGCAGCAAAAGAGCGCTATTCAAAGCTTGGCGTAGATGTAGATAAGGCAATAGATGAGCTCTCCAAGATCAGTCTCTCAATGCACTGCTGGCAAGGCGATGACGTAGTTGGTTTTGACCAGAAGGGACCTCTTAGCGGAGGAATCCAGACTACAGGTAATTATCCTTACAAGGCTACAACTCCTGAGCAGCTCATGCAGGATATAGATGAGGTATTTTCACTTATTCCCGGCAAGCACAAACTCAATCTCCACGCTTGCTACGCAGTATTTGAGGGTGATGAGTGGGTAGACAGAGATAAATTGGAGCCTAAGCACTTCAAGGCATGGGTTGATTTCGCTAAAAAGCACGGCATTGGCCTTGATTTCAATCCCACAATGTTCTCACATCCCAAGGCTGACAATGCAACACTTTCATCAGAGGATGAGAGCATCAGAAAATTCTGGATCGATCACTGCATCGCATGCCTTAAGATTTCAGAGTATTTTGCCACAGAGACAGGTGTTCCCTGCATGATGAACATCTGGATCCCCGATGGATTTAAGGATGTTATCCCCGACAGAATCTCTCCCAGAAAGAGACTTAAGGATTCCCTGGATCAGATCCTTGCAACACCCTACGACAAGAGCAAGGTTTACGTAGCTGTTGAGTCCAAGGTATTCGGAATCGGTGTTGAGTCAGTAACTGTAGGTTCTCAGGAATTTTACCTTAGCTACGCTGCTAAGAACAACATCATGTGCCTCATCGACTCAGGACATTTCCATCCCACAGAGAACGTTGCAGACAAGCTTTCATCCATGCTTCTGTTCAACGATAAGATGGCACTTCACGTTACAAGACCTGTTCGCTGGGATTCAGACCACGTTGTTATTTACAATGATGATGCAAAAGAGATCGCTCAGGAGATCGTTAAAAACGGTCCCGACCGCTTCTTCATCGGAATGGATTACTTTGATGCCAGCATAAACCGCGTATCCGCTTGGACAAACGGCATGAGAAACTTCTTAAAGGCACTTCTGAACGCTGAGCTTCAGCCCAATGAAAAGCTTTGCAAGCTTCAGAATGACCGCAACTTCACAGAGCTTATGTCCCTCCAGGAGCGCATCAAGATGATGCCCGTAGGTGATGTATGGGATTACTACTGCGAGAAGCAGGGAGTTCCCACAGAGGACGAGTGGTTCGACGTATGCAAAAAGTACGAGGACGAGGTTCTCAGCAAGAGAGCATAAGACAAAAATAAGAAAATATGTGGCAGAGGGCCTTTAAACAGGCTCTTTGCCTTAAATCATTTTAATTTGATTTAGGAAAGGATTAAGAAAATGAGAGTATTGGATTCAGAATTTGCTAAGGGATTTTGCCGCATGTGTGTTGACGGCTTCTATCAGGGCTGGCATGAGAGAAACGGCGGTAACTTAAGCTATAGAATAAAGGACGAAGAGATCGCTTCCGTAAAAGAGGACCTTAAAGAAGACGGTGAGTGGAAGGAAATCGGTACCTCAGTTCCTGCGCTTGCAGGCGAGTACTTCATGGTAACAGGTTCCGGCAAGTATTTCAGAAACGTTGAGATCGATCCTGCAGCAAACATCTGCATTATCAAGGTTGATGATAAGGGCGAGAATTATCAGATCCAGTGGGGCCTTGTAAATGGCGGAAGACCTACATCCGAACTTCCTTCACACCTTATGAACCTGGAGGTTTGCAAAAAGAGAAATCCCGAGATCAGAGTGGTATATCACTGCCATCCCGCTAACACCATCGCTCTTACATTTGTACTTCCTCTTGACGGCGATGTTTTCACAAGAGAGATTTGGGAGATGGCTACAGAGTGCCCCGTTGTATTCCCTGACGGAATCGGCGTAGTACCGTGGATGGTACCCGGTGGCCGCGAAATCGCTGTTGCAACTTCCGAGATCATGAAAAAGCAGGACGTTGCAATCTGGGCACATCATGGCATGTTCGCCTGCGGAACAGACTTTGATATCACCTTCGGCCTTATGCATACAGTAGAAAAGGCTGCTGAAGTCCTTGTAAAAGTAATGTCCATGACAGACAGAAAGCGCCAGACCATCGAGCCTGACATGTTCAGAGCCCTCAACGGACCTTTTGGCATCAAGGTTAACGAAGACTGCCTTTATGAGAAAAAGAGCGATAAAATAGGAGAAAAGTGATGAATTATTATCTGGCTGTTGATATAGGCGCATCTTCCGGACGCCATATACTGGCAAGCTTTGAAAATGGCAAAATACAGTACGAAGAGATCCACAGATTCTATAACGGCATGGATGACGAGGATGGACACAAGGTCTGGAATACCGACAGGCTCTTTGAAGAGATCCTTGCCGGCATGAAAAAATGCTCTGATCTTGGCAAAATCCCTGTATCCATGGGCATTGACACCTGGGGCGTGGACTACGTTCTTCTTGATAAGGACGGCAATAAAACAGCAAAAAGCTATGCCTACAGAGATGCCAGAACAGAGGGCATGGATACTGAGGTATACAAGATCATACCTGAAAACGCATTATATGCCCGCACAGGCATTCAGAAAGCGATTTTCAACACAATATACCAATTGATGGATGCTAGGCTCAGAGAGCCAGATACGCTTGAAAAAGCGGATACATTTTTGATGATCCCCGATTACCTGCATTTTCTTCTCACAGGAGTAAAAAAGCAGGAGTACACCAACGCTACCACAAGTCAGCTGGTGAACCCTGTGACAAAGGAGTGGGATCTTGAGCTTATTGAAAAATTAGGGCTTCCCTCAAAGCTCTTTGGGAAGCTCTCCCTTCCCTGCACTGAGGTGGGCGATCTGACTCCCGAAGTACAGGCAAAAGTAGGATATAACTGCAAAGTAATCCTTCCTGCAACCCATGACACCGGCTCTGCTGTTATGTCAGTTCCGGACACATCAGACAATGTCCTTTATATTTCATCAGGCACATGGTCACTTTTTGGCTGCGAGCTTGAAGCAGCCGACTGCTCAGATAAGGCAAGAAGCGCCAATTTTACTAATGAGGGCGGCTACAACTACAGATACAGGTTCCTTAAAAACATCATGGGCCTTTGGATGATACAGTCCGTTAAAAAGGAATTTGAAGCAGGCTATGACTATCCCGGCAAAAAGGCAGATGATGATTACTCCTTTGGTAATCTCTGTGCCAGAGCGGAAGAGGAGACCATAGATTCTCTTGTGGATGCAAATTCCGATGTTTTCCTTGCTCCTGATTCCATGATCGCAGCAGTTAAGGGCGCCTGCGAAAAGAGCGGACAGCAGATTCCCGAAACTCCTTGGGAAATAGCACGTGTTATCTATAGGTCCCTTGCTGAGTGCTACAAGCAGGCGGCAGAAGAACTTGAAGATATCACAGGAAAACACTTCGATAAGATAAACATCGTGGGCGGCGGTTCCAACGCTGAGTACCTTAATAAGCTCACTGCAGCGAGAACAGGCAAAACCGTCTACGCAGGACCTTCTGAGGCTACAGCCATCGGCAATATTGGTGCCCAAATGATAGCAGACGGCGTATTTAAGGACCTTGCAGAGTTTAGAGATAATGTATTTAAGTCCTTTGGCGTGACGGAATACAAATAACTGAAAAAAGAGTTGACATATAATTGAGCGACAATTATACTAACAACTAATAATTTTCAGAAAGCGGTGACAATATGATATACAATTACCTCGTCGACAATTCAACACCATCAAATAAGCCCGTGGATGATCCTCAGGGGCTTATTAGTGTTATATTGATGGGGTTAAGTGCAGATGCATGATTAAGACTTGCATATCATTGAGATAGCGAAGCCTCATCAAACTGAGTTTGATGAGGCTTTTTTATACGCTAAATTCGCTCGCGCGAGGATTTCTAAAAATCCTATTTTTTAAAACCAAGGAGGAAAAAGCTATGGGGCAGGACAGAGTAAGCATTATCAGCGATTTTTACGGGCAGTACGACGAGGATATCAGGTTGGAGAGGTCCATTCACGGACGTCTTGAATATGCCACAACCATGAATTATATCCATCGTTATCTTGATAAGGACTCAAAAGTAATTGAGGTTGGTGCAGGAACAGGCAGATATTCTGTGGCATTGGCAAAAGAAGGCTATGACGTTACTGCAGTAGAGCTTACAGACAGCAACTTTGCAAAATTAAAAGAAAACGGCGAAGGAATAGACAAGCTCCACGCATATCAGGGCGATGGCACAGATCTTAGCAGGTTTGAAGACAACAGCTTCGATACCACCCTTGTATTTGGACCTTTGTATCATCTCTATGAGGAAAAAGAGGTTAACAAAGCCATCGATGAAGCCATTCGAGTGACCAAACCCGGCGGAACATTGCTCTTTGCATTTATTTCTGTTTTCGCAATCATGTATTCCAACTATTTTCAGGGAAACTGGGGATTTGGTGAGGAAGAGAACTTCACAGAAGACTACAAGATCCGCCATTTTAAGGAGCAGCTCTTCACAGGCTATGACATAACAGAGTTCGAAGAACTTTTTAAAGAAAAAGATGTAGAGTGGATTACAACAACAGGTGTTGACGGTCTTATCGAACCTGTAGAGAAAAATCCTGAATTTGCGGTCACAGACGAAGATTTTGAGAAACTGGCTAAGTGGTACCTTGCCTTTTCTGAAAAGAGAGAGCTCCTTGGCAACACAAACCACCTTCTTTACATTTGTAGAAAGAAGTGATATTTACTCGTATCTACCAATACTCCGTTGTATAATGATTTCGTAAATCGTAATGATACAAATCAGGAAAGGTAGAAAAAAGTGAAGAAAAGAAAAGTAATGATATTGGCCTTGGGGATGGCCGTAATGCTTGCAGGCTGCGGTTCTTCCGGGAAAAATAATGCTGACGAGAGCGGTTCATCCTCTTTTTTTAGCAAAATAACTGATAGCGGAAACGCTGAAGGAAACAGCAGCGAAGGAGATGTGACCGAAGAAGCTGACGCAGAAGTAAGCGCGGAAGCAGATGCTGAGACCACCACAACCACTTCAGAGGAAACAGAAGCTGATGCCGGAAGCACCAGTGATTCCGAAGCTGGAAACTCAGGTGATTCCGAAGCCACAGACAACGGGGATTCCGCCACAGGCGATAGCGAAGATATCCTTGAGACCTCAGACGAAAGACTGGATAATCCAACGCCTACAAGTGATGAAGCCAAAAAGCACAATAATATCCTTGGGGACCTTCTTAAGGGGACCGGCACCCTGAGTTTTGATTACTACAAGAAGAATCTCTTTGTGTTCGAAGAGTATCTGTCTTATCAGGATGAGTTTATTAACCATATCGATACAGAAAAGACCTACACTCTGACTGAACTGCAGGATACCTTCCAGAAAATAATTGATACAGAAGATTATTACTATCAGAAGGGGGATGTGGAACCCTTCGAATATGCCTTTCTGGACCTTGGTATGGATGGTGAGCTGGAGCTGGCGCTTCGCTCAGTTGGACCCTTTGTTGAAGAAGCAAGCATGCTTACTTTCATAGTAAAGGTCATCGATAATCAGCCTCAGGTGGTATATGTATTTCCCAGCTGGTCCAGAAGCTATACGCTTATAAACAAATACGGATACATATCCGGCGGTGGCAGCAATGGAGCTTCTAATCACGCATGGGATGCAGCATACCTTGATGGCGATGCAAAATATCACTTTGGATACTATGAAGAAGAGGAGTCTGAGCTGGAGGCCTTTGCTTATGGTAAAAAGCATGGCAGCATAGATTTTCAGAACCTGAATGACGCTGTAAACGTCTACAAAGTGGCACTTTCCGACGATTATAAGCAGTTCTACTACACTTATGATGTTTTTGACAAAGAGACCTATGAACAAAAGAAGATTCCTAACCTTTATACTGACAGTGAGTACAAAGATATTATGGACAGCTTCGAGGATGTTGAATTCATGTCCATGAAAGACCTTGAAAGCCTGAAGGACGAGCATCTTAAAGAGATCGGTCTCACAAGCAGAATAATGAACGGCGGATATCTTGAATATAAGCCTGTTTCGAATTATGACCCTTCAACCGAAGTTTTCATTAGCTTCATCAACCCTGCAGACTATGAAACTATTCAGGATGAGCTGGCAGGTGCAGAGATAATGCATGAGGCGTTCGTTTCAATGGACTGGGCAATGATGGGTCAGCAGGACATGAACTACCAGACCGGGGAGTGGTACAAGTTCTGGGATGATGAACTGAACATACTCTGGAAAAGAATTATCGAAGAGATAGATCCTGAAAAGAAGGACGAGCTTGTTTCAGAGCAGAGAGCCTGGATTAAGAGAAAAGAAGCTGCCATCAAGGCTGCCGGAAAAGAAGCAGAGGGTGGCTCACTTCAGCCACAGCTTGAAAACGGCACAGCCGAGCGCTATACGAGAAAAAGAGCTTATCAGCTTGCTGAAATTCTTGCAGATATAAGAGGCGAGAAATTCCAGATTCCTGTGTCCGTTGCAGAGGATTTGGCAGATGTGGACGTAAGTCTTGACGAAGTATTTAAAAAGTTCGAAGGTCAGTGGATAACAAATCCTGAAAATGGTGCCTGCATCGGCGTTGAGAGATCATCTGAATGTGATTATGGTGTGGAAGGCAGTACCTGGACAGTATGGGAGACCAGAGGCGATACGCTTTCAGACCTGAATGTCATAGATTTTACGGATACAACCATAACTTTTAAACTACCTTATGGAAGTTTTGATGCTTATTATCAGCTTCGCTTCAACATTGCAGGGAATGTAGAGTTGGCGTACGGTCAATCCCTCGATTCCATGAATGAGGTGTCCGTATCCCAGTGATTAGGGGGACTTATTTATGAAGAGTAGGTTTTGTTCGGTATTAAGAGCTTTTTGCAAAATAACAGCTGTTGCTTTTGCAATGACACTTTCCGTCGGGATATCTGCCCATGCAGCTTATGCAGATGGATGACTACTACAACTCGCATTCCTTTGCCCAGAGGGCGATTCCCTATCAGGATGGATTTATTTTTGCCAGCGAGGGAGATGCCTATCAGCGTGCATTTTCTGTGTCTTTTATTACTCCTACAGAGGATAAGATGACTGAAGAAGAGTATGAAGCTTATTACCAGAGCTATGAGGACCGGATGAATTACTGGGGCGAATATCCTGCATACGAACCGATTGATGAGGCAAGAGCATCATACACAGGATAAGAACGGCAAAATCGGCAAGACGATCACCGGATTTGCCGGGGATGCCTGCCTCAATCCATGCGAAATGCCAAAGCTTTCAGGCAAAACCATCTTCTGGACAGCAAATAAGAGCGGATCTTCCGCTCTGTACACATTTAAGTTAAAAGTGAAGTAAAACACAGTAATCCACAGCAATCATGTAAACAGAATATGAACAAACCCAGTGTTTTATTAACAAACTGTTCAAATGGCTTTTAAGAATAGTTAAGTTTTGGGGGGTATTATGAATCTATCAAGAGGAGATGCTCTTGTTGAAAATGTTAGAAAACTTTTTCATAACTGCTGTCCGGTATAACCGGACAGCATCCTCCCGACTTTACAGCTGCCGATTTGGCAGCTTTTTTATTACCCTAATCGCTTACCGGATATGCCTGAACCCCTTGTCACGCACTGATTCGGGTTGAAATCGATCTCTTCCAGTGCTCTGAGACTTCGAGATTGCCTTCTGGAAAGGCTTGAAAGCTCATCTGCGCACTGATTCAGGTTGAAATCGCACTTTTCCAGTGCGCAGGGACTTCAAGATTGCTTTCCGGAAATGCTTAAAAGCTCATCCGCGCACTGAATCGTGTCGAAATCGGGCTCCTCCAGTGCGCAGAGACTTCGAAATTGCCTTCTGCAAAGACTTGAAAGCTCGCCCGCGCACTGAATCGGGTCAAAATCAAGCTCCTCCAGTGCGCAGAGGCTTCAAGATTGCTTTCCGGAAAGGCTTGAAAGCTCATCCGCGCACTGATTCAGGTTGAAATCAGGCTTTTCCAGTGCGCAGGGACTTCAAGATCGCTTTCCAGAAATGCTAAAAAGCTCATCCGCGCACTGAATCGTGACTGAATCGAGCTTTCCCAGTGCTCTCATATTTGAACTTGCATTCGTTTCATCTGTGTGCTAATATGATTTCTGCGTTGTTTCTAACGCGCCGAAAAACACTCTTGTTTTCGGGAAATTCCATTTTTTACAGATGCGCGCAACAATGGATTTAACTAATTAACACAAGGAGAATTTTTAATGCCAATAGAGAATAAACAGCATAAAGACACAGTATTCAGAATGCTGTATAGTGACAAGCGCTATCTGCTTGAGCTTTACAATGCCATAAACCACAGCAATTACAACGATCCCTCTAAACTGAAGATAACCACCCTTGAAGGTGAGACTTTCCTTCACATGAAAAACGATGTCTCTTTCCTTCTGGATTTCAAATTAAATCTGTATGATCACCAGTCAAGTCCGTGTCCAAACATTCCTCTCAGAGATCTTCAGTATGTAGCAAGTATATACAAAAACCTCATTCTTCAGGAGAAAACGTACAAGGCAGAAAGAATAAGGATTCCGGAACCAAAGTTCATCGTCTTTTATAATGGGACTGTTCCTATGCAGGATGAGGTTACCTACAAGCTTTCTGATATGTTTGACACAAATGGAGATGAGCCCCAACTTGAGCTCATAGTCCACCAGTATAATGTAAATGCAGGCCACAATCCTGAACTCATGCAGGCCTGCAGTACATTAAAACAATATTCCCTTTTTGTCCAAAAAGTGAGAAAATATAGAGAGGAATATATGAATTCAATCGGTGATGAGGTGCAGAATGATGCTAATTTTGATGAATCATTGTTCAAGAAAGAGGTCATTCGCAAGGCAGTAGAAAAAGCCATCGATGAATGCATAAAAGAAGACATCCTTAGGGACTTCTTCGTCAAATACAGGAAGGAGGTAATCAAAGTGGGCGTACTTGAATATAGTGCTGAGCGTCATCTACAGGTCATAAAGGACGAGGGCTATGCATTGGGCTGCAGAGACACTGAAAACGAGCTTCGACCCCAGATTGACTCCCTGACTAAGGAAAAAGAGGCAGCTGTTAGCGAAAAAGAAGCGGCTGTTAAGGAAAAAGAGGATGCTGTTAAGGAAATTGAGTATCTCAGGCAGCTACTTAAGGAGAATAACATAGAGGTATAATGTCCCTATTCATGTAGAGGCATAATGAAACTCCCCGGAGATCCGGGGAGTTTCGTAGTATTCAAGCAGTATTCTAAAAATCTAACACCTAAATCCCTATAATTCTACCGCGTTCTCGATTCCGA
This sequence comes from Butyrivibrio sp. AE3006, assembly GCF_000424165.1. Lineage (NCBI taxonomy): Bacteria > Bacillati > Bacillota > Clostridia > Lachnospirales > Lachnospiraceae > Butyrivibrio > Butyrivibrio sp. AE3006. Next base: position 117,249 of record NZ_AUJJ01000013.1, read on the forward strand.
GACTTTTCTCGATGTCGCCGGAATCTGTAGAATCAGCGCTATCTTCAGCTGTTGCAGTTTCTGCGGCTATTGAGGCCTTCTCGCCAATATCATTAGCGGAGCCATCCTCGGGATTTTCGGTTTCAGCTATGGATTCTGTTTCTATTTCTGCTTTTTCTTCGGTGTCAGCAGTCACTTCTTCGGTATCATCGATACCCATGATCTCGTTCAGCATCTTCTGTAGCATCTGCTCAATCAGTTCATGGAGCTCTTCAAGGACCCTGCTGTGGAAGGAGCCGCCGGAGGAGGTGCTGTTTCCGGAACCATCGCTCTTTACAGATACTAATTTCTGATCAGTAATCTCAGAAGAGGAGGTGTCACTTCCAATGCCCATCAATCTGTCGAAGAAGTTCTCCAGCTGCTCAAAGAGCTTCTTGGCGCCTGAGAGATTGCCTGTGCCATCGGATGCGAAGCTTACCATATACAGGTAATTGCCCTTTTCTGTGATATCAGCAGGGGCTGCATCTCTTACAGCCTTCATTGCGTTGTCGGCAAGCCCTTCCGTATCTCTGATATAGGCACAAAGTGTTGCAAAGCCTGCGTAGTCAGTATCAGTGGGATCTACTGAATAGGGATCGATCTCTTTGGAAAAAGAATTGCCGTCCTTATCCACTCCCGATGCTGTGTAGATTCGGGTTCCGCCTGATACCTTGATGGTTATCTGTAGCTCCTGGCCGCCGTCGTTAATATCGAATTCCTTGCCTGCAGGAATTGATGCCTTACTTTCTGAGCCAGAACCGGCAGGAGCGACCGAATCACTCTCTGAGCCATCATCCACGATCTTGCCGGATTCCTTGTTCCATTTTGAAAGGGCAGAGGAGATATCATCCGGCACCTTTGCGGTAATTATCCTTGTATAGGAGAGCATAGCTCCATTGTCATCAGGTTTTGCCAGTCCATGAGACGGAATATTGGTGTTATTGATCTCCGGTAGATCGTCCTCGCCAAAGTTTTTCTCTGAAGCCACATTCAAAGCTGTCAGGAATGTGGGTGTTTCTCCGCTATCTATGGTCTTTGCCTGCTGACCTGCTGCGCCTACCTTATACACGCCAAAAGCCATGTAAACACTACGGTAGCCATTTATGTTGTTCGTATTATCCATATAAATCCTTTCTGCGTGCCATCAGTCAATCCGGCACACACCACTCTCCAAAGGACCGAGTGGTCTAACTAAATCTATGTCACAATTTTCCTCCTTTCAGGGACAAAAAATGCGCCTTAATGTAGTCCCTTCACATTAAAGCGCTATCCATAGCTGTTATATATATCGGTTATCGTGGTGAAATCCTTAAGTATTAAATATTTATAACCTTAACAATTATGCGTTTTGGGAGTGTAAAATAGAGTAGATACGGCAAATAATTGTTATCTTATGTAAACAAAGGTTTATCGCCGGATCCGGCAGGAGATTGTCAATGGTTCTATACTTAACAAGTAACTCTATAGCATTACAGGAACAGGGGGCTTATGAAGAGGCAGCACCTTTGGAGAGCTATGGCTTTTTTGATGATCTGACGCAGGAATGGGAAAAAGAGGCCAATCTGCTCTATGTACCCTGCGATCCCGGTGCGACTAAAGATAATCAGTATCAGCTTGGGCAGATACTGGATGCATTCGAATATAAAAATCTCCCTGTAAAAGAAGTAAAGATATTAGATGAAAAAGAATCAGCAGATGCGATGGTAGCCTGGTCAGATGTTATTTATCTTGCAGGCGGACATGGTCCGACACAGCTTGCATTTATGAAAAAAAAGGGATTAAAAGAGGCTCTTTTAGGATATAAGGGGATAGTCATCGCTTCAAATGCAGGTTCCATGAATGCTGCTTTTTATGTATACCATGCGCCGGAACTGGACGAAGAGGCCGTAGATCCCAACTATGTCAGATTTTCAGATGGTCTTGATCTGACCAATATTCAGATAATACCCCATCGAGAATACTTGAAAGACAAGACCATAGGAGGTCTTAAGTTTGTTGATGATATTGTCATTCCGGACAGTTTTGGATGTCGATTTTATTTTATAACCGATGGTAGTTATTTTAAGGTTAAAGGTGGCCGGACCATTTTCAAAGGTGAAGGAGAAATAATCGACGATGGTGAGATAACCCCTTTAAACCAGGGAACCGTCATTCCGTATATGAGCCATGTCGAGCAGCCTGTGATCAGAACCATCATTTCTGAAGGCTACGATATGGTGTTTGGCGTGGAAAAACATGATGAACGCTGTGAAGTATACTTTTTGAAGGATAATGTCACCGGTGTCTTTGAGAGGAGCAGACTTAATTACCGGGAAATCTGCAATAAACTTGCTGAATCTGTAGTAGATGAGGAAAAAGAAGCTTTTCTTGATCAGTTAAGACTTTCAGTTATCCAGAAAGAAATGGATGAAATGGGCAATTATGTCAGAACTGTCCATGTGGAGACTGCCGCCGGTGTTCGTGCCAAAAATTTCAGAGTGCGTGAGGTTCCCGGATATCCCGACTGGTTTATGGTGATGTGCATCGATATCACTACGCTTCTTGACCATGACTGGATGACGGATGAGTATGCAAGAACAGGCTTTATAGACAGGTCCAAGCTTTTTCTTGAAGAGCTTACAGATAATGATCATTATTCCCTTGTATACGCCAATATAATGGGGTTTAAGGCCGTTAATGCGTTGTTTGGTACCCAGAGAGGCGACCTTGTTATTTTCAGGACCAGGGATGCTCTTAGAAAGTATCTTAGCCCTGTAATCGTGGGGAGGCTTGAGGCGGATAATTTTGTTCTGATCACAGCAGATGAGAACCTTACGGAAAAGAACCTTAAGGCCATGTGCAGGCAGGTTTTCAAAACAGAATCAATAGAATACAACTATGAAATTCACTGCGGAATATATCCCATAACGAACTCCAAAGTTGATATTGCCCAGATAATCGCAGGTGCAAAAATAGCAGAGAGGAGTATAGACAGAAACAACAGACAACTTCTTTATGCTTACTATGACGACTCTCTTAAGGAGCTGTATGTAAAACAGCGCTATCTTTTGTCTGATTACGAGAGAGCCCTGATGGACAACGAATTTGAGGCTTATTATCAGCCCATAGTAAATGCCAAATCCGGCGAGATTGTCAGCGCAGAGATGCTGATAAGATGGCAGCACAGAGATCTTGGCATGGTTTCTCCTGCAGATTTCATTCCTATCATCGAATCTGAGGGCAAGACTGCTGAGCTTGACAGATTCATGCTGCATAGGGGGATAGATTTTATTGAAAGGCGTACCTGTGAAGGCAAAAAGGTCGTTCCCTGCGCTATAAATCTGTCCAGAGTGGATTTCTATGACACAGCATTCATTGAAAGCATATTTGAGCTGATAAATGAAAAGAAGATTGACCCGTCCCTTGTAAGGCTAGAGGTGACAGAGTCTGCCTATGCAGATCTTGAAGATAAGGCGCTGAATTACCTTAGCAAGATGAAAGAACAGGGAATCCAGATACTTCTTGACGATTATGGAAGCGGTATGAGTTCACTGTCCATGCTTGAAACCTTCGATTTTGACATTATCAAGCTGGATATAGGTTTTATCAGGAAAATAGGAATAAATAAGAAATCGGAAGCTATTATTGTCTCAACTATCAATCTCGCCCACGCTATGGGGGCAAAAGTAACGGCGGAGGGTGTTGAGACGGATAAACAGATGAAATTTTTGCTGGATGCAGATTGTGACTATATTCAGGGCTTTTATTTCTACAAACCGCTGCCTGAAATAGCTTTTGAGTATCTGCTTGAATGATCAGTACGCCGCACCTACCAGCATACGAGTATAGTCTGAAACCGGATTTTCAAGGATGTCCTTTGTGTTACCGGATTCAACTATTTTTCCCTGCTTCATGACTATTATGCGGTCGCAAAGCTGACTTGTAAGAGTTATGTCGTGGGTTATAAAAAGGATAGAGATACCGCTTTTTTTCAGCTCCAGCAGGTATCTGATTATTTCTGCCTGCACGCAGACATCAAGAGCGCTTGTTATTTCATCGCATATAAGGAGTTTAGGTCTTCCAATAAGTGACCTTGCTATAGTAGCTCTCTGGCATTCACCACCGGAGAGTTCTTTTGGATAACGGTGAAGATACTCCGGGGTTAGACCCATTTTCTTAAGTTCTTCAGCTGCTTTCGCATAAAAGGCATCTTTATCGATCTTTTCGTAATACACAACAGCTTCTTTCAGGTTATCTAGAATTGTCATGTGGGGATTAAGGGCCGAAGTTGGATTCTGAAAGATCATCTGCATGGATTTTCTCTGAAGCCGCGCAGCTTTTCCCTTAAACACAAGCTCATTGCCATCAAAAAAAATACTGCCGCTGTCAGCCTTAACAAAACCGGCTATAATGACGGCAATGGTGCTTTTTCCGCTGCCGCTTTCACCCACAATTCCGATGCATTCTCCTTCATTCATTTGGCATGAAAAGTTAGAGACTGCCTTGGTGGACTCGGAAGCCTTCTTAAATGTCTTATTCAGATTTTTGATTTCCAGTATTTTAGTCATCTTTTACCCAATACCCAGTGTGTTTCAGTGATGCTGATACGTTCAGCGAGGGCTCCTTCAGAGCTGTCTTCGTGATACATTTTATAGCTTGCATAGTCTGTATTCCGGCTTGGTGAAGCTGCTATGAGACTTTGCGTGTAGGGATGCCCGGGACTTTTCAGGATTTCTTCCATGGTTCCCCATTCGACCATCCGGCCTTTGTACATTACGCCTATGTAGTCGGACATGGCTTCTGCCAGCTTAATATCGTGAGTTACCAGCAAAAGAGAAGCATTTAGCCTTTCCTTAACCTTTTTGATAAGGTCAGCTGTCTGGGTCCTTATTATCTGATCAAGAGCGCTTGTGGGCTCATCCGCCAGAATAAGCTTTGCCTTCGCACAGCCCAGAATCATGGCTATCGATACTCTCTGACACATTCCGCCGGATAGTTCAAACGGATAAGAATTAAGAACTTTTTCCGGGTTATCAAAGGAGAGATTTGTAAGCAGGTCTTTTGACAGCGTATTTGCCTCTTTACGGGACATTTTGTTCTGGAGGATAAAATAGTCCTCCATTTGTCTTCCGACCCTGTAAATGGGGTCTAAATAGCTTTCCGGGTTCTGAAAAATGGTTACTATCTGACTGCCGAGAAGTATTCTTTTATCTTTTATGGACATGTTGCCAAGATCATGACCGTCAAAAATCAGTTCTCCCTGACAGACCGCATTTGAAGATAAGAGTCCCGTAATAGCAGAAAGAGTAGTGGTTTTGCCACTACCGCTTTCTCCGATCAGGGAAACAGCAGCGCCCTCAGGGACCTCAAAAGAGATGTCCCTGCAGGCGTAGTTGTCACCGTATTTTACATTCAGTTTTTTTACATCAAGAATATTCTTAGTTAACATCGATATCAGAAGTCATCATGTAGTACTCAGAAGGGTTAACGGTTACTCCGGATACATTGTTTCTGTAGCAGAAGATAAGCTTTGTGCTTGCGATGAAATCGAAAGGTCTCTCATTTACGATCTCCTGGCAGATCTGGCGGGAGAGGTCGTACTGTTCATCTACATCAAAGGTTGTGCTCATTTTCTTTGCCATCTCATCAACCTTGGCATTTGAGTACTTACCGAAGTTGTCGGAAGCATCGGATACAAATACAAGGTTTGTGAAGTACTGAGGTGTTCCGATAGGAGCCATTGCATAGGAGTCGATTACGATATCGAAATCGCCGTCCTGCTCAGTCTCAACCATAACATCCATAGTCTCGATGTTGATGCCGATACCAACGTTTGCAAGCTCTGCCTGCATCATGTCAGCAAGCTGAAGAGTCTCGTTGTTGTAGCTGTAGGTCATAAGCTTGAAGCTCAACTCGTTTCCGTCCTTATCAAGTGTTCCGTCACCGTTTGTATCTTCGTAGCCTGCATCAGCAAGGATTTCCTTAGCCTTCTCAGGATCAAACTTATCGATTGTAAGTGTAAGTCCGTCTGTGCCGCCGAAAGGAACAGCTGTTGAATATACACCGTAAGAAGCCTCTGAATAGCCGTTGTAAACAACATCAGCGAAGCTCTCACGATCTACGCACCAGCCGATTGCTTCTCTTACAGCAGGATCGTTAATGCCTTCATGCTGAAGATTGTAAACAAGGAATGCGCTTCTTGTAGATGTGGCAGCATCGATTGTGTACTCTGAAGCATCAGAGAACATCTCTGTCTCAGCAGCATCCATGCGGGCGATCATATCGATGTCACCATTCTGAAGAGCCATTGCAAGAGTGTTCATATCATCAACGATCTTAAGCTCAACTTTGTCAAGCTTGGGCTCTGAACCCCAATAGTTCTCGTTCTTTACCATGTCTACGTGATCCATGGAAGTAAAAGATGTAGCTACGAAAGGACCTGTGCATGCAACACCAAGCTCTGCATCAGGCTCTGCGCTTGCATCATAGATTCCAAGAAGAGGATCGCAAAGGTCGTTGAGCATTGTAGGATTGGGATCCTTTGTTACGATAGTAAGCTCCTGGCCATCAGCCTCCATAGAAGCGATTCCGAGAGTTCCCTCTGCACGCTCATTATTTGCGTATGTACGCTCGAAGCAAGCCTTTACTGCATCTGCTGTTACAGGCTTGCCGTTGGAGAAGGTAACGCCATCACGAATCACAAACTTCCAGGTTGTATCATCAACCTGCTCGTAACTCTCAGCGATGTAAGGCTGAGGAACATACTCTTCGTTAAGTCTGAGAAGATTCTCGCTGATGCCGTAGATTGACATGATCCAGCCATCCCAGCCGTTTGCAACATCAAGAGTCTCAGCACCAAACCATCCGCTGGTCGCACCTGCGCGAAGAACCTTTTCGCCTGTTGCTTCTGTAGTTTCTTCTGTATCTGCTGTTTCATCAGCTTCAGTAGTTTCTTCAGCCTCTGTGTTTTCAGCTGCATCAGCACTTTCCTCTGTTTCTGCATCATCTGCTGCGGGTGCTTCCTCTGAAGTCTCAGCAGCGGGTGTCTCTGTTTCATTACCTGCATTGTTTCCGCAGCCTGTAACTGCCATGGAAAGCATAGAAGCAGCAAGCAATAAGCTAACAATTTTCTTTTTCATAATAACCTCCGAAAAATAGATAAACAATTATAAGTGATTTATTTTCTCCTCGATGGCTTCGCCAAAGAGGTTAAATCCAATAACAACCAAAAACAGGGCTATACCGTTGAACCCTATAATCCAGGGGGCTTTTTGCAGATAATCCCTGGCTTCATTCATTACCGTTCCCCATTCTGCTGTGGGGCGCACTGCACCAAGTCCCAAAAAGGACAGGCCTGCCATGGAGAGTATTACACTTCCGATGTCCAGCATTAAGGTAATGATCATTGTTCCCGATATTCCGGGAAGTATATATTTTCTGAATATAGATAAGTGGTCAGCTCCGCACAGCCACGCTGCTTTTACATAATTATCCGCTCTGATCTGTTGAACGAGGCTCCTTGCCAGCTTGGCGTAGGTGATCCAGTACACCGCACACAGAGCGATTATGGCGTTTTTTATGTCCTGTCCAAGGATTCCTGCAATGGCTATGGCAAGAACAAAGGACGGAAAAGCCTGAAAAATGGTGATGATATCGGATATGATCTCATCAACTATGCCGCCCATGTATCCCGCTAAAATTCCCAGAAAGATACCAATAACAGCTGATATTAAAACAACTGCCAGAGCTGTGAAAACAGAGGTCCTGCCGCCTGCGATTATTCTGCAAAATATGCATCTCCCAAGGTTATCCGTACCGCAAATATGAACTGCTGACGGCTTTTTGAAGGCCTCACGCATATTGGTCTTGTAGGGATCATGTTTTATAAAAAACGGACCTATAAGGAGTGTTACAGAAATGAAGGCAATCCATGCAGAGGATATTATCATCCTTTTTTTCATTATGAACGCGCCTCCCTTCTTATCCTTGGATCGATCATCCTGCAGATTATATCCGCAAGGAAGTTAAGGCTTAAAAAAATCAGTGCCATCCACACAACATAGCCCTGGATGACGGGATAATCTCTTGCAGATATGGAGTCTACGGCAAGTTTTCCTACGCCGTTCCAGACAAAAATGCTCTCGACGATGGCTGTTCCGCCAAGCATAGAACCCACAGACATAGAAAAAAGCGTTATCAGCGGCGAAAGGCAGTTTTTAAGCACATGACCAAATAATATAGTGCTGTCCGAAAAGCCCTTGGCCATAAGGCCTTTTACATAATCCTGCTGTAACTCCTTAAGGACCATGGCCCGGATCTGTCTCACATACCAGGCGCCCAGCGTAAGTGACAGTGTCAGCGCAGGCATGACTATTCCTGACATTCCTTTTGGAAGGACCGTAAACCATTTAAGTTTCAGAGCAAGAAAATACAAAAATATAAGAGCTAGAAAAAACGATGGCAGCGAGGAAAACAGGTATGTTATAACTCTCACTGCATGATCGAATATGCCGTTCTTTTTCCAGGCACAGATAATTCCCGTAGGGGTGGATATCAAAACCATCACAAAAAGCGATACAAAGGTCAGCAGAATGGTATTTGGAATGGCTTTTTGAAGAAGCAGAGCCACACTTTTTCTGCTCTTGTAGGAGATACCCATATTTCCTGTAAGAATCCCCTTAAGCCAGCTTAGATACTGCACAAGCATCGGTCTGTCCAGGCCAAGCTCTTTTCTGACCTTGGCAAGAGTCTGGGCGTTTACACGCATTCCGCTCTGGGAAAGCTGTATCTGAGCAGGATCTCCCGGAGACAGATATGAAAGTGCAAAGGAAAGGAAGGTTATTCCCACCAGCAGGATCAGTATTCTTATGATTTTTCTGACCACAATTTTTTTCATCACTTTACCGCCTGAATCAGAAACATGGGAGTGGAGGCGAAGTTGACCTGCTCCTCGCGGTCCCACACTTTTTTCCAGATCTCTGTATCTGAGGACACCGACAAAAAGCCGCATTTAAGGAGGGCATTCTCGTCCCACTTTGGTCTGTCTTCCTTTGAAAGGGGCAGCGTCAGGGCAATCTGTTCCATTTTTTCTGCATTTTCCACATCATTGAAATCAAACAGGCCTTCGTCCTTGACATTTTCCCTGTCTTCTTCATATTCATGGAGCTTTTCATCATCAAAAAGATATGCGTACCAGTTGGCATCGAAAACAAAGAGCCTGCCGCCGGGCTTTAAAACCCTTCTCCACTCTGCATAGCAGGTCTCAGGATTCTGCAGATTCCATGTGACATTTCGATTTACTATCACATCAAAGCTGTCATCCTCAAAGGACAGATCATCAGCATCCATCTGCAAAAAGTTAATGACATCTCCATATTTTCCTGCATTGGATTTTGCCCTGCCCAGCATCTCTGTTGAAGAATCTATACCGGTTACGTTATATCCGCACTCTTTCAGTAATATAGAGAAAAAGCCCGGACCGGTGCCTATGTCGAGAATTTTTATGTCGTCGTTATTCTTGTCAGGGAATGCTTTTTGAATCAGGTCTGTAAGAACGTTATGCCAAAGATTTTTTCTGCTACCGTTTAATTCAGTTATGTTTAATTCCGAATAGGTTTCTGAGCGTTTATCCCAGTAATCCTGTATGTCTTTTGTTAATTTCTTTTCCATATTCCTCAATTCCAACGTTCTATAAAATACATTAAGGAAAATGGTTCCACAAGCCCCCCGGGGGGATGTTAAATGAAAACTTTAATCTAGCATTTAATAAGGGACAAAAGGTACAATGTAATCAGGCTGGATTAATTGGTTTTGGTAGTATTAAGGAGAAAGTATATGGCTAGAATACTGAACCTGGTGATCATCATTTTTGAAATTATAGCCTTTTCAAAGAGTATAAAATGGCATGATATAAGGAAAAGCTTTATTTTCTATACTCAGATTTCCAATTTTATTACACTTATATCATCGATTTTGCTTGTTATATTCGGGCAAAAGGAGGCCGTGGAGGTCGTAAGGTATCTTAGCGTGTGTATGCTGGTAATGACCTTCTTTGTTACGGCTACTATTCTTGTTCCCATGTCGGGAAAGCTAAAGGAATTATTGTTTTCAGGAAGCGGGCTGTATCATCATTTGCTGGTGCCGATCATATCGACTCTGTCATATATTTTCTTTGAAGAAAGAGTCTCTTTACATTGGATATGGCTGCCTGTAGTTGTGACGCTTGTTTATGGGCTTATCATGCTGCGGCTCAACTATCTGGACCTTGTTCAGGGCCCTTATCCCTTTTTCATGATAAAAAATAATGGCATCAAGGCGACTGTCATCTGGATGATTGCGTTGATGATAGTTATAAGCCTCTTTTCAGGACTGGTGGGGTATCTCTGACTATCAGGCATTGCTTTAATTTTTGACCAAAACAACTAAATAGATAGCCATTATAGTGAAAAACAGACAGAAATCCGTGTAAAGGAGCTGTCTGTTTTTTTGTGTGTTAGGGTATATATGGACCATGCGAATGTGGATTGGCGGTGAAGGAAAGCCTGGGAGCCACTGAGATGTACCGGGCAGAAATAGGGGGATTATGAAAAAGAAAGGTTTTTTAATAGTATCTACAGCTATTGTCTTGATGATAATAGTTTTAAATTGTTATATCATGCAGAATCAGGTCAGGTTTGATGGGGACAGAGTTTGCTCGAAGAACCCAAACAGATTTTATCTGAACTTCAACATGATGAACACAGATGATTCGGAGACCATGGTGCTTAATGAAGGAGAAACACTACACGTTTCCTGGCAGATCGATGGAGGAAAGGCAGACGTAATGATAGCGATGGCAGATGAAGCACCAATTTACCGGGCAGATAATTGTGGCAAGGGCGAGAATGCAGATTTTGATTTGACTATTCCCAAGACCGGAGAATATACAACTTCTATTTCTGCATATCGCGCCAAAGGTTGGTTGGAAGTAAAAGAGAAAAAGACTAATGTGCAGTTGGAAGGTAAAACCATGTGGCAAGCTCAGCAGAAACCTTTGCAGCATTTATGAAATCGAAGCAGTTCTCAAATTGTATGAAGAAATATCATAATCTCTTGAACCAGTTTATGTAATTCATATACTCTGACTTCAGACAAATACAGTAGAAGTCCATCTGTGCATCTTTATCAGAAAATGGAACAGAAAATCTGTTGTGACGCATTCCAAGAACGCGATTGGTTAGGTCAGTCGAGAAGGTAGGAAGGGACGAAGTCTCTGCGACTTCCATAAGGGATTCTGTTCCCGATTGAAGAAGAAACTTCGACTTTGGCATATGTTTTCGGACGATGGCATCCCATACTCCGACTTCAGATACCATGAGAAAACTTTCACCATCCATTTGCTTGAACGTGATGGAGCTTTCATATGCAAGTTTATGCTCCGGTATTAGTGATGCACAAAGGTGTTCTGAGCCGCAGTGCTGGGAATGATAAAGCTCACCTTCAAGCTGATGGTTGAGTATTATCATCTGATATGTTTTGTTATTAAGCCCTGTAATAAGGGTTTCTTCATCTGTCATCTCTGTTGATAATGCCATATTAGAAAATGTCGTTGATAGTCTTGGCATCAGCTCAAGAAGCGGACCAGGTGCACAGGATCCTACAGTTATGGTCTTGCTTCTTCTGTCAGAAAGACGTACCTGTTCTTCCATGGCCTCATGCATGTGAAGAATATCTTCTGCATATTCTGCAGCTATCTTACCTGTATCATTAAGATACAGTCTTTTTTTCTCCCTCTCAAAAAGCTTTACTCCAAACTCGTCCTCGAGCTTGCTCATGGATCTGGTAAGTGTAGGCTGCGTAAGATGAAGTACTTCTGCTGCTTCGGATAATGTTCTATGATTCTTAAAAGCTACAAGATGCTCCAAAAGATATGTCTCGATCATGATATACTCCCAATGATTAATATACGCAACAAGTATATTATAATACGAAAGTTCAATTTTACACAGCTGAATATACGGGGTATCATCAAAACATAGAACATAAACATCGCTTATAAAACAGGAGGCGGTTTAAATGAAGACACTTGTAGCGTATTTCTCATGGAGCGGAAATACAGAAAAGATTGCCAAACGGATTGTGGCGAAGACCGGAGCCGATATGTTCAGGATCGAGCGAAAGGTACCCTACAGTGAAGATTATAACACCTGTGCATATAGAGAGGCAAAGGAAGAGATAGAAAAGAAGATAAGACCGGAGATAAAGACACCTCTTCCGGATGTGGAAAAATACGACAGCTTGATTCTGGCATTTCCTATCTGGTGGTACACATCACCGCTTCCTGTATG